>CALNBW010000351.1 GCA_937874815.1 uncultured Bacillota bacterium
CTTCATGTATGGGCATCCTAGTACGGCCGATTGGCAACAGGTGCTGGAGGAGGTAACTGGAGAGAGTTGGGCCACTTTCTTTAACTATTACGTCTACCAGGCCGGCATGCAGGATTACGCCATCGCTGAGGCAGTAACGGAGCAAATTGCCCAGGGGCACAGAACCAAAGTACTCCTAACAGGGCCGAGTGAAGAGCGGGAGATTCCCATCAGAGCCACCTTCGCTGACGGGGCTGTCAGGGATCTAAACTGGAATCCCGCGCTCGCGCCGCAAATCGAATTTGAGCACAGCGCCGCGTTGGTCAGCCTAGAGCTAGACCCGGCCCCGTACCAAGTACTGCTTGACAACGTGCGCAGCAACAATCGTCTCCGAATAAGTGCCGGTAACTGGCTAGTAGTCTGGTTCAGTCATCTGTTGCAGTTGTTTACCCAGTTATTTGGGTGGTAGGGGGGAAGGGCTATGGTTAATCTCCTACGTCGCGCCTGGGCCAGGCTATGGGATAGCGGATTGTTGCTGGTGGCCGTAGCGTGGTGCCTTTTCGGTTTTTTCAGCTACTATTGGTTGAGCCGGTCTTTGGCAGGAGCATGGCAGCAGCGCATCTATGCCCCCGAGCATCTGGATATCGGCACCTTGCGCCTTATTTTGGTTACGGCCAGCCAGCAGCCCCTTTTCCCTGTTTTGGTGCTCCTATTCGGGGCGCGGCTTTGCCTCAATCCGATTGTTGATGCCTATATTCACTCTCGGTTGGGGCGCAGTTACCAGCCTCTCTGGCAGGACTTTGGTCGGCTCTATCTCCTGCTTTACCTAGGTATCCTGCTGCTGGGCTGGCTGTTCTTCCTTTCCGCCGGGCTGCTGTTGCAGCTGATTACGGTGTATCCTCTGCTCCTCCTGTTCGGAGTTCTCTTTGCTCTGTTCTGCTTCACCTTATGGCTGGCTCTTTACAAGGCACGCCTGGCTGTAGAGGCACGGGCTTGGCCTGCCTTCTCGATCTGGCTGCGGGTGGCGTTGGCTCGCCTGCTGCTGCTGGGCGGGTCGGCTGTCGTTTCGCTCTGGCTACATCGCTGGGCTCAGAGCCTTAGTGGCTGGGCCTTACTGCTTGTTCTGTGCTTGACGGAGGTATTGCTAACTGGGGTGAAGCTCTGGCAGGCCAGCTGCGCTGTCGAGGCGGCGGCCAGCAAAGCCCGCTGGGGCAGTTTCAGCGGCTCAGTTTAGGCCAGAGCCATGGCTCTTCTTCTTAGAAGTAATCTATACTTTGTTTCGAGAAAAACCCTCAGTAAGGAGGGGATCATTTTGTCTACGCTATTACGCTTTCATGGCTTGGCCAAATCGTTCGGAGCAAAGCAGGTCTTTGCAGGCCTCAAAGGTGAGATTAATGCTCCGGCCATTGTGGGCCTAGTTGGAGATAACGGTTGCGGTAAATCAACGTTGCTCCGCATTCTTGCCGGGCAGGAGCAAGCAGATATGGGAGAAATTCAGCATGCAGACCGTCTGCAGATAGCCTATTTACCACAAGAGTTGCCTCAGCTGCCAGATTTAACTGCCTATGCCTATGTCCGCACCGGCCTAGAGCAACTAGTTAGGTTGGAGGCAGCACTGAGGGAGCTAGAACAACTATTGCCGCACAGCCCGGGCGCTGAAATATCTTCGTTGCTGCAACGCTATGGTGAACTGCTACATGAATTTGAGCAGTACGGGGGCTATCGGATGGATAGCGAAGTTGAGAAAGCACTACATGCAGTTGAATTATCGACCGACCTGTGGGAGGTGCCTCTAGGCATACTGAGTGGCGGTCAGAAAACCCGCGTGGCATTAGCAAAGGCGCTCGTGGCCAAGCCAGATTTACTGTTGCTAGATGAACCAACTAATTACTTGGATCTGGAGGGACTGGCCTGGCTGGAGCAGTGGCTGAAGCAGGCGGGGCAGGCAGTTGTGCTAGTCTCGCATGATCGCTATTTCTTGGATAGAGTGGCTACGGAGATTTGGGAGCTAGAACGGGGCCAACTAGAGGGTTTCCCTGGTAACTACAGTGCCTACAAAGCACAAAAAGAGCAGGCGCTGCAGGAACAACATGCTGCCTATGCCCGAGATCAGGCGGAAAAGCGGCGCTTACGTCAGTTGATTGCCCAGCAGATGCAGTGGTT
>CALNBW010000352.1 GCA_937874815.1 uncultured Bacillota bacterium
CTCCTCCTCCCCACCTAGACTTTGTTCTTCCTACTCGTCCTCCGCTATCGCAGCCATGGCGTAGAGCGCGCACTCTAAACGTTTCTTCTGCAGAGCACAAGCCAATGCTTCCGGCTTAGTAAAATCTCCATTTGCGAACCAGGCATGGGCCATGCAACCTCCCGAACAGAAGAAGCGGGCCCAACAACTGACGCACTCCGGTTTACTATAGAGATTGACCTGTTGAAACTGGCGTGAAATGTCCATGCGGGTTATTCCCTGCGCCAAATTGCCAATTAACCACTCGGGCTGGCCAACAAATTGATGGCAAGGATATAACTCGCCACTTGGGGTAACGGCTAAGTAATCATAGCCAGCCCCACAACCGGTAACCCGTTTAATGGCGCAAGGGCCGTGATCAAGGCTAAGGTTAAAGTGAAAGAAGGTAAAGGGACGCCCTGCTTTGTGCTGCTCGACATAATAGGCCGCCAGGCGTTCATACTCGCTAAGCAACTGAGGCAGGTCCTCTTGACGCAAGGTATAGTTTTCTTCAGGCGATCCGACTACTGGTTCCATAGATAAATGTCTAAAACCGAGTTCAGCTAAATGGGCCACATCAGAAGCAAAATCCAGGTTGCGCCGGGTGTATGTGCCCCGGACATAGTAATTGTCATGGCCTCGAGAGGCAGCAAATCTGAGCATGTCAGGTACTATATCATGATAACTACCTGAACCGTCGCCGTAGGGCCGTGCGTGGTCATTCACCTGCTGCCGACCATCAATACTGAGCACAACGGCGATCTTCTCACGGTTAAGAAACTCCTGTACCTCTGGCGTCAGCAACGTAGCATTGGTAGTCAGCGTGAAACGGAATACCTTATCGTGCTCTTTTTCCAGCTGATGCCCATAGGCTACTAACTTTTGCACCACCGGGAAATTGAGCAACGGCTCACCACCGAAGAAGTCCACTTCCAGGTTACGACGCGCTCCGGAGCTATGCACCAGGAAGTCCAAAGCTGCCCGCCCCACCTCGTCCGACATTAACTCCCGCGAACCGCCAAATGGACCTGTGCCAGCAAAACAGTAGATGCAACGCAGGTTGCAGTCATGGGCTAGGTGCAAACAGAGAGCCTTAACTAAGGGCGGGTCAGTGACAGGTATTTCTGGACGAGGCACTGGCGCACTATTGATAAGGCCAGCCTTTGCTAGTTCCTTTAATTCCGCCAGAGCAGTACGAATATCTGGCGCAGGGTAACGCCCACCCAAGCGCTGCAGGGCTTCGCTTTCATCAAAAGTCTGCGCCTCTACTAGGTCCCAGACCAACTGATCTATTTCATGCAGGCTGTTCGTGTTCTCATCAAACAGAAACCGGGTTCTATTAACTACAAATCTATGCATACTCCGCCTCCTCCAACAAAAAACATTGACCCTAGCAGGCTAGGGTCAATGATGGCCTATAAAATCTTAGCGAGCAGTGTTTTCGCAAACCTGGTTGCCAACAGTGCAAGATGTCTTGCAGGCCGACTGACAGGAGGTCTGGCACTCCTTGCAACCCATCTTGGCAGTTACTTTAGGCATGCTACCCGCATGAATCGTTTTAATATGTTTCATCTATAAATCCACCTTTCGCCAACAGTTTACGTAGGTATTATATCACAGGCTGTTGAGCTGGCACAATGCGATGAAACAGGCCCTTTGCCACAGATTATTCCAGCGGGTTGCGCAGTGTCTGAGATAGACTGCCACTGGTCAAAATCAAAGTAGTA
>CALNBW010000353.1 GCA_937874815.1 uncultured Bacillota bacterium
TTGCTCCAGGTCGGACAAGGTTTCTAAGTCAAGGTGCAAATGCTGCGACCGGAAGGCGACGGCTTTGTCATACATGTTTTTCTGAATCTCTTGCAGCAGTTCCGGTATGCGGGTGGCAGCCTCGTCGAGGCCGACGCTGATTTTTTCTCCTGTATCGCGGCGCGCCAAGACGCACTGATTGTTCTGCACATCACGCGGCCCGAGCTCCAAGCGCAGCGGCACTCCGCGCATTTCCCATTCGTTAAACTTCCATCCGGGTGTTTCTTCGCTCAAATCGGCTTGCACCCGTACGCCGGCGGCTTTGAGGGTCGCGAAGAGGGGATCAAACTTCTCCATCACCTGCGCGCGCAGTTTGGGGGGCCCGACCGGAATCATGATTACCTGTGTTGGGGCCATGGCCGGCGGCAAAGCCAGACCGCGGTCATCACCGTGGGTCATGATCAAGGCACCAATGAGGCGGGTTGAGGCACCCCAGCTGGTTGTATAGACATACTTCTGGACGTTGTCCTTATCTAGGAATTTGATTTCAAAGCCTTTGGCAAAATTCTGCCCTAAGTAATGCGAGGTGGCGGATTGTAGGGCGCGCCCGTCTTTCATCATTGCTTCAATGGAATAGGTATCCACAGCGCCAGCAAAGCGTTCGGATGGCGTTTTGCGACCCTTGATAACAGGGATGGCTAGTTCGCTTTCTACAAATTCGGCATAGATATCGAGCATTCGCGCTGTCTCAGCACGCGCTTCCTCTTCGGTCGCATGGGCCGTATGCCCCTCCTGCCACAGAAACTCGGAAGTGCGTAGGAAAGGCATGGTGCGCTTTTCCCAGCGGAAAACGTTAGCCCATTGGTTAATCAAAACCGGTAGATCGCGGTAGCTCTGAATCCATTGGCTATACATATGCCCAATTATCGTTTCCGAAGTGGGGCGAATCGCTAAGCGCTCCTCTAGCTTCTCACCACCGGCCTCTGTGACCCACGGCAGTTCGGGGTTAAACCCTTCCACGTGCTCTTTTTCCTTTTGAAAGAAGCTTTCTGGAATGAGCATGGGGAAATAGGCGTTGCGGTGATTGGTCTCTTTAAAGCGACGATCCAGCCCGGCTTGGATGCGTTCCCATAGCTCGTAGCCGTCGGGCTTGAAGACAATGCAACCGCGAACCGGTGCGTAGTCCATCAAGTCGGCCTTTTGAATGGTGTCGAGATACCAGCGCGAGAAATCTTCCGACTGTGGTGTGATTTCTTGCACAAAACCTTTTTTTCCATCTGACATAGCGATCACTCCTCAAATAAATAATAGCCCCGTCCCTAAAAAGGGACGGGGCTCGTGCCCGTGGTACCACCCTGCTTGGCTCAGCCAGTTACTGGCCGCCCGCTTTAGCTCTTGTTAACGGCAGAAAACCGGGTGGTTCGTCGCCACCAACTCTGGGGTGGGAACAGGAGTGCGACAGGTACCAGACTTGCACCAAATGGCTGGCTCTCTTCACCTGCACGAAACATGTATTCCCCTTCATTGCCTTTGTCTATTAGACTACCATGAGAGGGCCCCCTGAGTCAAGAGCCAAGCGCCCGGGGAGATGGCTGCCTTCGTTGTTTCAATCTCGCTTAGCTGCTGGAGAATCAACTCCACCAGTTGCTGCACCCCTTCGGGCTTGGGATGAGTGCCATCGCTATAGAACCACTCGGGGTGGTCCTTTGCCAGAGCGTACCAGTCTGCCACATAGACCCCGGGGTGCGTTGCCGCATATTGGCGGAATTTCTTGTTAACTGACTGCTCCCAGCTATCGGGCATGACTGTGGTCAAGAAGATTAAGGGGGTCCCGTCGGCCAGCTCATAGTATTGATCGAGCACGCCTTCCCTGAAATCACCGTTAGTACCTAAGGAAATCACAATAGCATCACCAGTTTTTCCTTGATTCTTTAAGGTTTCTAGTGTTTTTATGCCTTGCCCGATCTGACGAGATACTTTCGCATCAAGAATACATTCAGGGAGGTAATGTTTGAGTGTAGCGCTAGCCATATCTAGCACCGAATCTCCAATGGCAATTACATGCAGTTGCTTTAGTTCAGCCAGCTTTTGTTCGGTCAAACCATCCTCGTCCTCGCTCGGTTCCACAGGTTGAGGAGTGGGAGCGGGAGGGGGCGTGGGAGTGGGGGGAGTGTGGGCTACGATTGGGTGCACGTTGAACTGCATGAAAACCAGTAACAGTATACAGCTGGTGGCTAGCACGCGCCGAAAACCTGGATTGGCGAAGCCGATCGCACCTCGCTCAAAAAGACGATAGCTAATTTCGCCGATCACCAGCAGCAGGCAAAAATGTTCTAGCTGACGAATGGCGATGGGCGTGGTGGAAAAGGCATACCAGCTGTCGCCTAGCACCAGCAAACAATATTGCCAGATGTAATAGGAGTAACTGCGCCGGCTGAGGCCCTGCAAAAGGGGAACAGAAAGCAGTCGGGCCACCTTAAGGTCGTCGGGATAAAGCAGGATGATGCAGAAAGCAGCCACTAGGCTGTAAAGAAACATACCGCCTTCATACACAAAGGGATGCTGATAATCCGCAAAGAAAAAAGGAGTGATGATGATGACTAGACAACCGACAGCCATTAAGTTGCGGATGTGTTGCGGTATTCTGGGCTGCCAGCTTCTCTTCGCTACGGCGGGCAGATAATAGAAAGCAGCGGCACCGCCAATGGTAAAGGCAAACAGACGACAGAGGAGAGAATAGTAAATGGGAGTGGGGTCAATGCCGGCCTGGAAACGGACGGCCATCAAAACGGCCGACAGAACTGACAGGCCAAGTAGAGCCGAACCCGTTTTTTGCCACTGTTCCCGGAACACTCGCCAAAGCAAAAGTATC
>CALNBW010000354.1 GCA_937874815.1 uncultured Bacillota bacterium
GTGGAAGCATCTATTACTGTTCGTTGTGCCAGAGTCGCCAGTAGAATTAACAGCAAAAAGGGCAAGGGACTAGGGCCCTCTTGCCGCATGGGCTGGTAAACTTTTGCAGGGCGAAACTCCGTCCCCCTGTCCCACTAGCGATTTGCGCCGCAGCACTTCTTATATTTCTTACCGCTACCGCAGGGGCATGGATCATTTCGCCCTACCTTCTTCTTCGGTATAACAAAGGGTTTGTCTGGCAAAGGCAACAGCGGCTCCTGCTTTAGCACTTCTTCGGGGGTATGCCCCTTTGTCTGCCAAGTGACAGATGTGTTATTGATGTCCGCCACATATCGCATACACTGGTTAGCTTCGTCCAGACTGTCTAATATTACTAACCCCAGCACTTCCTGCACAACTTCCACAAAACGCTGTCCGTTGCGCAGTTGGTGAAAGCAGGTATCGACAGCCTGCAAAGCATGCTCCTGGCTCAGTCCTTTGCGTAACAGTAAATCAGCTAGCCCAGAGTGATGTTCATTCCACAAACCTCGGCGATCTTGCCCCGCACGCAGTGCTTCCGCACGAGTTATTTCCCGATAGTCCAGATCTACCTTGCTTTGCTGTTCTTGCCAAAGCCAATTTGAGTCTACAACACCCGGATGAACCAGCATGCCTTCTTTAAGCCAGCAATAGTGGAAATAGCCTGTTTCAAGCCCTACTTCAAAAACCGAGCCTAAATCGTACCTCACCCTAGGTCCAGGCGCAAAAGTTTCTAATTGGTCTATAATCACTCTTAAGGGGGATATTCCGTAATACTCTAGCAACCCGCTAATCATCTGCAATGCGGCATCGTTTTCCTCAATCAACTGCTCTAAACGCGCATTGAATAGCACAGTCTCGAGCCCAACCGCTATTTCCTGGGGAATAACTAAAGCATAGCCAAGCCCTTCCAACAGGCCAGCAAAAGCCAGGCCGTAATCCTGTAGGTGGTTTAACACTCGAAAGTCAAATTCAAAATCATAGGCGGTTACACATTGCTGAGAAAGCAACGATCTTAGGATTGTTAACCCTCTACCATCCAACTGACTAAGTGATTGCGACAATTGGGTTGGCAACCATTGCGCGAGCGCCTCCACTAGATCCGCCTTGTTCAAGCGGCTTGCATTTCGCAGATCCGTTGCCTGCCTGATCCTGTTTAGTTCAGTCTTAGTTAAGCGTTCAAGCTGATAACAGAGGGACAAATCGTGCTTCATGGGGCGCACTAGCTCGTACAGCCGTGCTGCCTGCTCATCGCTGCATTCTATCAGGTATCGATCTATCCGCAGATGTTGCTCGTAGTTAAACAAAAATGCATCTTGAATAAGACCCACCTCCTAGCTATGCTCTGTGATTTCGCTATTGTTTACCGTTTTCCCTGCGGCTCATGAATATTCTGCCCGTAAAAAGCCCACACGCTCAAAAAGCGCATGGGCTGGCAAATTTTTGCAGGGTGAAACTCCGTCCCCCTGTCCTAAGATATTCTCCTGGTTACGTAGCTGCTGGTAGAGGTCAAACCCAAACTGGTTATATGAGTCTATCCCTGCTGCCTTAGCAGTAAATTTGCCTGGGCGGTTAACTGCCGGTGGTGCAGGTTGTGAACAGCCCGCCATTAATAGCGTCAGCACTAGTAATAACGTCAACCACTTGCGCACAGTTTATCACTCCTTTGTTAGATTTCCTTGGGAATTTAGACGCTATGGGGGCCAGAGTGTTCCAATGACGCTCCGCCCGTCCCTGTGACAAGCAGGGTATTGTATAGCTGCTAACCGGCAATGCCAAACTAATATACGTGTACGTGAGTGAAAATCTAAGAGCAAGGGAGGGAAGCATTTTGCCCCTTTCGACTGAACTTTGGCGCGAAGATCCTACCCCCGCAGCCTATCGAGACTGCCAAAAGTGCCCCCTAGCCAAGCAACGCAACCGCATGATCTGGGGCGAAGGGAATCCGGACGCTAGAATCTTCGTGCTGCTAGACAACCCCGGGGCACGGGAGGATAAGCTAGGGGAACAGTTCGTTTGCGGTGCCAGGCAAGCCTTGTATGCCGCTACTGCCAAAGCTGGGCTCAAGGAAGACGATCTTTATGTCACCTATGTGTTGCGTTGCCGTCCCAGAAGAAAATATGACAAGGAATTAGCGCGGTCAACCTGCCTAGGCTTTTTGCAGGAACAGATTGCAGCTAAGCACCCTGAGCTGCTGGTTTGCTTGGGCAACGTAGCAGCGCAGGCCTATCTAGAAGACGTTCTGGCAGAGATTAAGAACTTGCGTGGTGAAATTATCATGCATAACGGCATCGCCACCGCCTTCAGCTATCACCCTTTGGCTATAAGGAGGCGACCAAGCCTGCAGACGTTATTCGATGCAGACTGGCAGCTGGTTGCCGACTATTACAGGAGCCTATAAGGCCATATAGAGGCTTTGGCCCAACGTGCATAGTGAAGGCTGCGGGGTGATTGCTATGTGCTCTCACGACATCTTAAGATGTCGCTGCCGCACGTATTGTGGATGCGTATTGCTTACGCAATACACTAGCTGTAAGCACGATTGGAGCCTGCTCCTGTGCTCTAAGCAACACCCCGCAGCCTTTTAGTCGATGCCCTTTTGCTTACAGCTAACACAACGGCATGTGGCTTTTGTTAAATATTTGCAGGACAAAATAAAGACGCCGCCGAGGCGCTAGAATCTCGGCGGCATCGTTGCTTCATGCAGGGGGACACAACTCGACTTACTATTGTTTTAGGATAAATTGACCCAAACGGTGCTCGGTCTGCTGGCCGCGAAGCAGGGCTGGTTGGCCTGCAATAAAGATGTGCTCGATGCCGACGGGTTTCTGGAACGGTTCGCTATAGGTGGCTTTATCGGTAACATTTTGCGGATCAAACACGGTAATATCCGCTACTAGGCCCGGCTTTAGCACGCCCCGGTCGGTTAGGCCCATAATAT
>CALNBW010000355.1 GCA_937874815.1 uncultured Bacillota bacterium
TTCCTCAAAAGCCCCTTTTACTAGAGGCCCCAATGCGCTCTTTGCAGGACCAACGACCTTACTCCAGACCATAAGCGACTTCTTCAGCGGTTTATGACCGCCCCGTGGCTGGCGCGAAAGGAGAGTAAACACATGCGCGTAATTGCAGCACCTGATTCTTTCAAGGGGAGCCTGTCCGGCCCGTTGGTAGCGCGAGCTATTGCTCGCGGAGTGCGCAGGGCTTGCCCCGATTGCATAGTTAACGAAATCCCTATCGCTGATGGCGGCGAGGGCACCCTAGAGGCCTTGGTGCAGGCTAGGCAGGGAGAATATCGTGCATATACAGTACAGGGGCCCTTGGGGCAACCAGTAGCGGCCCAACTAGGGCTAATAGCGAGCGGCCGCATCGGCGTTATTGAAATGGCCCAAGCTTCCGGTTTATTACTGATTACGCCAGAGCAGCGCAACCCACTGCTAACTAGCACCTTTGGCACTGGCGAGTTGATACGTGCTGCCCTGGATCTAGGCTGCCAGGAGCTAATTATCACCATCGGGGGCAGTGCCACAGTCGATGGCGGTTTGGGCATGCTGGCTGCCTTAGGTGCCAAATTCTACGATAACGAGCACCAAGAGCTAGCGCCAGTGGGTGCGAGTTTAGCACACTTAGCTCAGGTTGACATAACCGGGCTGGACAAGCGTCTACAAACCTGCCGCATTACCATCGCTTCCGATGTCACTAACCCCTTATGTGGCCCTACGGGCGCTGCCGCTGTTTTTGGCCCCCAAAAAGGCGCTACCCCGGCTATGGTCGCGCTTTTGGATCAAGGCCTGCATAACTTTGCCCAAGCCACGCTAACTGCTACCGGCGTAGACGTACTCGACCTGCCTGGTGGCGGAGCCGCAGGCGGTTTGGGAGCAGCCCTGATTGCCTACGCCGGGGGCGTAATGCGCTCCGGCATTGACGTCGTGCTCGACACTATTGATATCGACACCCGTCTAGTGGGTGCCAGCCTTGTTTTTACGGGAGAAGGGCGTATGGACGGACAGTCTGCCCAGGGCAAAGCCCCGGCGGGGCTGGCGCGGCGCGCCCAAGCCCATGGCTGCCCAGTAGTAGCACTAGTAGGGAGCGTGGGCGAAAACTATGAGGCCGTGTTTGAGCAGGGAATTACAGGTGTCTTTCCGGTCTTATCCGCACCCACGGACCTAGCTTCTGCCATGGAGCATGCCGCCGACTCAGTTGCTGACACAGCTTACCGGGTGATGCATTTCTACTTAGGCGTAACGGCAGTAGCAGGAGCAAGCCCTCGCCAGTAGCAAGCGCTTGCTCCACTGATGTGTGGCAGGACAGGGGGACGGAGCTTTGTCCCGCACCGCCTCAAGGCGGGTGGGACAAAACTCACGTCCCACAGTCCCGCTGCTAACGCTACTGCTGGGATAGCAAAATCGTGTTAAAGGTGAATAGGAGCTGTCGCGCACGTCTAAGAAAACATTTTGCGACAGCTCCTTTAGGTATTGCGTAACTAATGCCGTTAATTACGGCGTTGTGTGGGTTTTAGCTACGTTGGAGGAAATTGCTTATGGCCATTACTTGTTTTGGGGCAGCCCGTAATATACAAGCTGAAAATTTGCAACTCCGAAATAGTTATCTCGCAGTCACTCACTTAAGGTGTTATCGATACCCCGCAATCGGCCCCACGCGGCCGATATAAACCTGGTCCCTACGGATACCGCCAGAGGAATTTCCGTCCGCAAAATACTCTTCCGCGTAAGCAATCCCTCCGGTCGACTCTTGGCTCGACCAATAGCGCAAACCAACGATTTTGCCATCCTGTCTGATCCAGTTGATCAGCACTGCCGCGTGGCCAGTGCCGTTGGTGCGTGAGAAGTCGATAAAATCACCGGCCTTGGCCGCAGCGAGATTAGTGATGCGCTGCCCGAGGCCATATTTTTCTATTGCTAGGGCCAGGTTGTTCTGCTTTTTTGGCCCGGCCACATACCACTTTAACATGAAGTCGGTCATGGCCGCGGTCGACATGCCGTTGAAATCATCAAGCGCCAACCCGGCTGCCTTATTGCGCGCCCGCATGGCTCGGAAGAAGACCTCGAAGGTGATGCCGACACAATGGCTAGCCCGATTGCCACTGGGATGGGCCTTCGCCAACAAGTTGCCCTTGTAATAGATATTACTGGTGACACCGTTATAGGTAGCATAGTTCGTGTCTAGCAAATAAGGATACCTGCCGCCGGTATATGTCTTAATTACGTCTAGCACATATGTATTGAGGTCTTGCTGTTTGGCTGTAGTGCTAGCTGACTTACTTGGTTCGGGCTTCGGCTCCGGTCGCTGAACCGCCCCCGTTGTGTTGTTGTTGCAGATGGGGCTGGCGGCTCTGATGCCGACTGCGCCGGTTGTTCCTTGTCCTTGCTGACAACAGGCTGCGCTCTATTGCCCGCCTCATTATCTATGATCGGCTCAGCGTTCTCCTCAGTCAACAATTCAGTTGGCTCAATTATCTCCTGGCCTAGTTGCTCTGGCAGCGGCGGCCCGGCATTAACCCACGGCGAGATGCTAACGAGAAAGAGACAACACATGATTAAGGGCAGATACAGTTTAAGTGTTCTAGCTATCTTATTAAGCATATAGTTAGACTCCTATGTATGATGATATTTGCTAGCAGCTTGCACGTAAATTATAGACATACTGGTGGCGGGAGGTCTAAACGTAAAATATGGACATAGCCATGTTTCTACCCTTTTAGGAGGTAATTTTCAATTATAAAAGGAATTTGTTAACCCGGAGTCAAATATGAGATAGAGGTTCTACATTTGAACAGCCAAATTGACCGTCTGAGACTGCTGACAAAGGTCGTGGTCCTGCTCGCGCGCGTGTGGCCTGGTACTGTAGGTAGGTGCTTAGCCATCGCCTGAAGCGGCCAAAACTCGCCTAAGCTCAAACAGTTGGCCGCTTTTAACCGTCGA
>CALNBW010000356.1 GCA_937874815.1 uncultured Bacillota bacterium
GCGTCTAGCAGTTTGACCAGTTGGTCAACCTCTCGTTGTTTAGCCTCCAGGCGCTCCACGATAGCTTCCCCCGTAGCCTCGAGTTCACCCAGGAGGACAGCTACGCCGTCGACGGTGAGGGCGTTTGCCTGGTTGTTCCAATAGTCCAGGGAAAGTTTTGCCTTACGATAAATCAAGAAAAATAGCAGCGCGGCGAGCACAGACGCTGCTAATACCCACACCCACACCCACATTCTGCAGTCACCTCTACACTTTGATATCTAGATGCGTACCCCGGTTTCGATCGCGCTCCCAGAGGGAGGATTCCTTTTTTGGCTGCCGCTCCCGTCGCTGTTTTTGCTGCTGCTGTTGTTGCTGTTGCCGACGGTCATCAGCTTGTAGTTTATTTGCTTCCGAGTCGCTAGCCTGGCGTACCATCTGCTGTTTTCGGGCACTCTGCTGCTGCAGCTCCTGCAAAAAAAAGTGTTCTCCCGGATTTGGCTGTTCGCGGGCAGCTGCAGTAGTTCTTTGTGACTCACCAGCTTTTTGGAGAACAGATTGAGGGTCAATCGGACGAATTGACAATGCTAACCCTCCTTCTTCTAAAGTTACGAGCTAAACGCCACATCGCCTTCCAGTAATCTGAAGGTCCCGCCTGGTTTAGTCTCCCGCATATGATAAACTGATTTGCCGATAGTTACTTTTACACCCGGATATACGGTATTGGTTACTTTAACATAGGCACCCTTGATGGCGGCAATAGCCTGTTCCTGCTGCGATAACTGCCAAGCTATGTTACCCATTTCCTGTGAACGCTGATCATAAGCGCGGCTTAACTGGTTATACATCTCCTGCCGACTGGCTGGCAAAGAGCCGGTGGCGGCCTTGAGCTGTTCAAGCCGATTTAACCCTTGCTTCAGGCGTGCCAATTCATCTTCTATTTTTGCCATTGCTGTCTGTAACTGGCCAAATTGTTCAAAAAACGCCGGGTTCACCCCTACCTCCAGGACTGTCGGTGTGCCGAAGGAGGCACCGAGCACCTTGCATTCAATGCTGTCGGTCGCCCTAGCGACCCCACCCACAATTAATCCCTTTCTGCCGCCCACCTGAATAGAGCGCCCAGCATAAACTTGACTATGCATAATATCTTCGCCGATGACTATGGCCCCGCCCGCCGTCACCTTGCAGTTCTCAATAAACCGCGAATAAACATCGCCTTCAACTTTTACTTCTCCCCGACCTTGCCCTTGAATCCCACCGCTGACAGTGAGCGTCCCCCCACAGATAATGTTGGCGCAGTCAACGCCGCCCGAAATCTTAATATCTCCTTCCGCCTGGATGGTAAAACCAGGTTTGACTGACCCCCTGATGTGCACATTGCCATTAAAACGTACGTTACCGACAGAGTAATCCACATCACCGGGGATTTCATAAACGGGCAAAACGTTTACCCTACCAGACTTGAGCACTGCCTGGCCATCAACACTAGCCACGAGTTGATCGTCCACCACACTAACGCCTTTACCAACGGGCCAGATTAAATCTCGCCCCGGCACTGCTGGTAATTCTACGCCCAGGATGTTGCGTCCAGCCACTCCGGAAGTCGGCGGGACCCGGGTAGCTAAAACCTCCCCCGCGGAGACAACGACAATGTTATTTAACTCTCGTAAATCTACTCGACCATCGGGCAAAAAGGCTGGCCTGCCGCCCGATTTTTGCATAACGGGCTGATATTCTAGTTTAGCATTATTACCATTCTGGGCCGGACGCCCTACCGCTATTATCCACTCGCGGTCCTGGGCTTGTCCAGCCAACATTTGCGTCACTACATCCTGCTGGACGCCATAGTTGATGCCGAGCTCAGCCAACTCGCGTTGGACATCGGCCATGGTTACCGGTTTCCCCCAAATGGCGGGACTAATCCGGGCGAAGGCACGCATTTGATCATTGGCAATACGTACATGTAATTGGGCATCGGCTTTAATCTCAGCCAGATTCTCGACAATCACATGCGGCTGTCCATCATTCCTGGCTAGGGCAGTTTCAACTGCTCGTGCGCATTGCCAAGGCCACCCCTGCTTGAGGAAAAAGGTTCGTACTTCTTCCACAGTAATTGGCATGGCAGCCGCTGTATCAGGATCAACTATCAACACAACCTGGTTCTCTTCCACTAGCACCTTAAAACTTCGACCCGCAAACCCCCTTGTCACGTCAACCATGTTCAAGCCCCCCTTAAGTTAATCTAGTCCTTAACTTCAACACAATTGCTGTGTGTATCTGACTAACACGGGACTCACTAATCCCCAGAACCTGTCCTACTTCTTTTAAGGTAAGCCCTTCGTTATAGTACAAACTAAGTAATAGCTGCTCGCGTTCACTTAGATCTGAAATTGCCGCGGCTAATTCCTCCGTGCGCTCTTCCTCCAGCAACCTATTGGCTGGGTCACTGCTGGGTGCAGCAACCAGCAGGGTCGATAGGTCGGCCCCTTCTTCCACGCTATCTAGGGGCGCATTCAGCGATAGCACGGTAATGGTCTGCACGTCCTGTAGCCACTTGTCCAGTTCCTGCAAACTGATGCCCAGTTCGGCCGCTAGCTCCGCATCCTCAGCAGACCTTCCCAACCTTGCCTGCAGATCATGCATTGCTTGCTGTAATCGTTTCGCCTTTTGCCGTACTGATCTGGGTACAAAGTCAAGCTGGCGCAGGCTGTCGATAGCTGCCCCCCTAATGCGGGCAACAGCATAAGTTTCGAACTTTACACCGCGCTCTGGGCGATAGTTATTGATGGCGTCTATCAACCCCAGTACGCCGGCGCTTTCTAAATCTCCTTGGTCAATATATTGCGGTAAATTTAGACTCATTCTGCCACATACCCGCTTAACTAGTGGCAGGTAGTATTCAATGAGTGCGGGCCTAGCGGCAGCATCTGCTTGCCGATAAGCCTCCCATAGCAACTCGGCTGCCGAGCTTGCCACCTTGACACCCCCTAAATGCTAAATGTCCCTTGCCCGATAGTTCGCACCTCTAAAGCTCCTCCCTTACAGAAGAACTCAATGGTACGCCCGAAATTACCACCAGTATGCTCCGCAATAACGGGGATACGTAATTCCTGCAGTGCCTTATGGCTGGCGGCTACGTTCCGTTCACCGATGCGCATCACTTCGCTCTGCCCGGAGAAAGCAAACATCTGCGCCCCGCCGGCCAGCTTAGCCCGCAAACGAACAGAACTGGCACCGATGCGCTCCATTTCCCTGACTAATAATCGTACCCCGGTATCTGCATATTTGGCTTCGTTAGCTTTATCTTGGTAAAGCGCCATCTCTGGCAGCATAATATGTACCAGCCCACCTATATGCAGCAAGGGATCATGCAAACAGATACCTACACATGACCCTAACCCCAACGTCCTCAACATGTCCTCCGCATGGCCCACTGCATATTGGGCCATGCCCACTTGTAATACTGCTTGCTTCATTCAGTTATTCCGAGCGAAACAAAAATCCGCTGTATCAATGTTGTGTCGGGTAACAGAAGGAAATTAGCTTCTACGGATTCATCGCCAACGCGTAAGCTATTCTTGATCAAGAGGACGTGATCAGAATAACTGCTCAGCTGCATCAGGGCTATATCTAAGATGGCCCCTGCCATATCGGTAGCTAAAGCGGGCACGGATAGCTGAAAACCAAGGCCGGTAAAGCTGCTCAAAGCGCCTAGGTAGGAACTACTTAGAATGTTCCCAACCTCCATCAATGCCGACTGTTCTATGGCGGAGTAGGGCGGCTGACTAGGCACGTCTATATTAAAGAGCAGACTCAGCAATTTCCCGACGGAATCCTGCTCTAGCACCCACAGGATGGAACAAGACAAACCGTCACTGGCCTGAAAAAAGACACCTGTCACCAACGCTTCCGCTCCACCCAACAGATCCGGCGTGTCGGCCAGCGGCAAAACGTTGACGCTCGGGACTTCCATGTCGATGCGTTTACTTAGCATAGTTGATAAGGCCGTAGCCGCATTACCACAGCCGATATTACTCACTTCACGCAATACATCAATCTGTAAAGAAGAGAACATAATCTACCTTTCTGGATCCACCACGCGTTCTAGGTCGAGGATGATGATCAACCCATTTTCCCATTTGCCTACGCCTTGTATAAAGCTGCGATTGGCCTCGCCAATCACCTGGTCCGCCGGTTGAATGGCAGTAGACGGTAAGCTTAGAACATGGCTAATCTCATCCACGATTAAGCCAACCAGCTGTTCGCCAGC
The DNA here is from genome assembly GCA_937874815.1 of uncultured Bacillota bacterium. GTDB lineage: Bacteria > Bacillota > UBA994 > UBA5500 > UBA5500 > UBA5500. The sequence continues at coordinate 4,250 of CALNBW010000356.1, forward strand.
TAATGCTACTACGACATGGCTCTCTACATCGTCGGTCGCAGCCGGCAAGCCGAGGCGTCGCCGCAAGTTGATCACTGGTACTACCTCACCCCGCAAGTTGATCACCCCGTCCACAAAATCGGGGGCTTTAGGCACTCGCGTAATGGGCATGATTTTCTCTACAGTATGTACGCCAGCAATGGTGACTGCATAATCTTCACCAGCCAAGCGAAACACGACAAAGCGTTCTTCCTCCAAGTGGACTGCAGTACTCATCCTCATACCTCCCCTTGACTTACACTATCGACATAACATCTAGGATCAGGGCAATACTGCCATCGCCCAAGATGGTTGCGCCACTGATACCCGGGCTTCTATCCACAAAACGACCGAGGGGTTTGACTACGACCTCCTCTTGTCCGAGCAACTCGTCAACCATCAGACCGATGAGCCGTCGCCCACGATAGACAACCACTACGTATACATCTTCCACTGCTGGGCTGCCATTGGGAACGGCGAGAGCACGACGCAGGTCTATCACTGGAATTGTTTGCCCCCGGTATGACATGGCTAGCCGGTGCTCCACCATATCTAAAGCTGACCTTTTCAACAGGGCAGTCTGATCAACAACACTAAGAGGAATGGCATAGCGCTCGGAACCAACCTTTACCTGCAACGTAGCCATGATTGCCAACGTCAAGGGCAATATAATGGTAAATACGCTGCCCTGGCCTAGCTCGCTATGGACAGAGGTGCGGCCACCTAAGCTCGCTATCTTGCTAGCGACCACATCAAGCCCAACCCCGCGCCCAGAAACGTCTGTAACCTGTTCGGCCATACTGAATCCGGGCTGAAAGAGCAACTTATAGGCGGCCTCGTTATCCAAGGCGCTGGCGTCCTGAGAGGTGATCAGCCCCCGCTGCACTGCCTTTTGTTTGATTTTGGCTGCATCAATGCCGCGGCCATCGTCCTGCACCTCGATAAAAACCGAGTCACCGCGGTGATAGGCTGAGAGCAGGACTGCTGCTTTCGCCGGTTTGCCTAGTTCCTGCCGCACGTCGGCATGCTCAACGCCATGATCTATAGCATTGCGTAACAAGTGCACCAGTGGATCGCCGATTTCATCCACAATAGTGCGATCTAGCTCTGTCTCCTGGCCCGTAATCTGAAAGTCTACTTCCTTACCCAATTGCTGGCTGAGATCTCGAATCATGCGGGGGAAGCGACTGAAAACCTGCTCAACAGCCACCATGCGCACCTGCATCACTTCATCCTGGAGCTCTAAAAGCACTCGGTTTAAGGTAGCGGTAGTATCGGCTAGTGCCTGGTTATCCAAATCTTTGCTGATCTGAGTCAAGCGTGTACGGGTGATCACCAGCTCACTGACCAGATTCATCAACCGATCTAGACGAGCGATATCTACGCGCACGCTTTTGCCAGTACGCAAGCGGGTTGCATTAGCCAGATCATGGTTTGAGTCTGGCGCGCTCCCATTCCCTAGTAGGTCATCCAGCGGGCTGACCACGACGGATCTCACGTCGGAAATGTTCTCAATTTCCTCCTGCAGTTGAGCGCTGGTAGAACCAGAAATAACCCAGACGGAGAATCGGTCTTTGAAACGTTCTGCCTCCAGATCGGGCACGCTGGGCTCGGATTGAATTATCTCTCCCTGCTGCTCTAAGCGCTGAAAAACCATGTATGCCCGCGCAGACTTAAGCAGAGCGTCCGGGGCTAGACGGATATCCAGTCTATACCCATGCAGCCCTTGATCCGTAGCCGCTCGCAAAACCGTCAGTGCAGGTTTACTGAGCTCGTTCGCTACCGTGGCAGCGGCCTCTTGCTGGCTCTCTTGCACCAATTCACCCTTATCACCCTGTTGCTGCAGGGCAGCAATGATATGTTCAATATCAATGCTAGCATCCTCCTGGCCACTACTGGCACTTTCCACCAGATCCTCCAGGGTATCCACTGCATGCAGCAAGGCCGTAATAAAGGCACTGTTAGGTGTCAGTAGATCTTGCCTCACGAGATCTAAGGAGCTCTCCATGCGATGTGTTAGTTCAGCAGTCTTGGTAAACCCCATGGTAGCAGACATACCCTTGAGGGTATGAGCCGAACGAAACAATTCACCCACCACATCCCCGTCGGTAGGGTTCTGCTCTAAACGCAACAGACCGTCGTTTAGGGCTTGAATATGTTCCTTAGCCTCCTCCATGAATATCTCTAGGTACTGGGACATTTCCATCAGTTCAGCACTCCCTTTCCCCTGCTAAGCCGAGCGAGATTGCCTCTGCTACTTGCTGCAAAGATACAACTCTATCTACCGCGCCCGTCGTGATTGCCGCCTTTGGCATCCCAAAAATGACAGCTGTGGCTGCATCCTCCGCTATGGTGGAGGCACCAACCGCCTTAAGCGCAGCCAATCCTTTGGCCCCATCGGTGCCCATCCCGGTGAGAACTACTGCCACCTTGCATAAACCGGGCTGCTCTGCTAATGAATGAAAAAGCACATCCACAGCCGGTCTATGTCCATTGACTGGCGCCGTCTGCGTCAAACGCAGGTGGGGCCTACCGCCCACCAGCTGGGTAGTGAGATGATAATCTCCTGGCGCAACATAAACATGGTCCGGTTCAATTAACCCGTCCGCCGCCTCGCGTACCGTTAAGGCTGACAGGCCATCTAGGCGCTCGGCCAGCGTGCGCGTAAAACCTTTGGGCATGTGTTGCACAACCAAATAAGCTGTCTTCCCATCGGCCTGGAGCCGCCCCACAACCTCCTGGAGGGCTCTGGGGCCTCCCGTTGAGGTGCCGATTGCCACCACCCTTACTTCTCCCACTGTGGCCGGGCTTGACCGCGTGGTTACTGGCGGTAAGGCAGCCCGTGGGGCGGGTGCCGGCTGCGGATAAGGTGCCAGCTTCCCCACTTCCACCTCGGCTGCCTGTAGCACCTTATCAATTATTTCTTGGCGCAGGTCACCAGTGGAAACCTGGCGCGGTGAGTCGGGTTTGCCAATGAAATCGACAGCGCCCCGTGATAGAGCTTCCAGCGTTTCCCTAGCCCCACCCTGCGTTAACGAGCTGAGCATGACAACAGGTACGGGGCGGGTGCGCATCAACTCTGTAAGAGCAGTGAGGCCGTCCATTTCAGGCATCTCCACATCTAGGGTAATCACATCTGGAGCTAAACGTTGGTTCTTGGCCACCGCATCTATCCCGTTGCGGGCGATGCCCACCACTTCTATCTGGCCGGACGCCTCCAGTAAATCCGATAAGAGGCGGCGCATGAACGCAGAATCATCCACGACCAACACGCGAACCAATTTCGTTCTTTCTTTCATTGTTGTCCTCCCCTAACAAGCTAAAGTTGCAAACGTCGCCGGCGCACCTGCTCTTGAAAAATAAAGCGGATGATAGCTTCCTCTTGCTGTCGGTCTAGGCCTTCGAACTGAACGCTAGCTTGATAAGTGCCATCAAAATTGTCTACCGTACGCAGGACTATCCCAATAAGTCCGGACGCCAATGCTAATCCCCCTGGCAGATCAATCTCCAAGTGATCACCGAATTTTAGCTCTTCCTGACTCACAAATTGCATTCCACCACCGCTAATGTCTACCGTATGTCCGAGGCAAGTGATGAGCGCTCTATGGGATTTCAGATCATTGATTACACGAAAGCTAAAGGGAATCAACACGGGTAAACGGTAATGCCTGCGTTGCTGCACCCGCTCTATCCACGTGGGATAAGCTAAACGCACAGCCGGTCCAGGCTCGGCTATCTCTTCCATGACCGTGGTGTTGAAGCGATAGTAACCACTTTCGGGAACCCCAAAGCCAATAGTGACTTGTGACCCCGGCACCAGGTATATTTGCACCCCTAAAGACTGAATAACGCCTATATCCAAATAGGTGTTACCGATATCCAGCAGCAAACTAGAATAAACCCTGTTCTTCCAAGTAACTTGTAGCCTTTGGCCTATAGTAAGCCTCTCTCGCAAGTTAAATTGAGCCACCCCCCTAGCCTCCTAAGAATCGGGTTAGACGCGAAAAAAACGCTTGCAAACCTGTTTCTGTGGGCAATGCTTCTGCCTGCAACCCAGAAAACAGAGCAGCCTGTAGTTGATGAACGGCTATTGCCACTCTACTGCTCGGATGTCCTAATAAAATAGGTTGCTGGCTGATTATGGCCCTAGTAACCAGACTATCTTCTGGTATCCAGCCAGCAAAATTGATGTTGATATCTAGGAAGCGAGTTGCTGTCGCTGCCATTTTGGTAAAAACGGCGCGAGCTTCTTGCTCGTTATGGGCTCTGTTGACCACAACATGTATCGGCTTGCTTTCATGCTGGCTTACCAGTTTGATCACGGCATAGGCATCTGTAATGGCAGTTGGTTCGGGCGTAGTCACGACGATTATTTCCTGTGAAGCATATAAAAAACTGAGCACACTATCCGCCAGCCCGGCACCTGTATCGATAAGAATTAGATCGCTGCTATTGTCTAGCTCAGCCAAGCCAGCAATGAACCGCCCCAATTGTTGTTTGTTCAAATTAGCCAGTTCAGCTAGGCCCGAGCCACCAGCCACCAGCCGTAAACCTCCCGGGCCAGCGCAGATAATCTCATCAATTGTTTTTTCTCCCCGCAATACGTGCAGCAAATTATAGCGAGGAAAGACGCCGAGCACGATGTCTAGGTTGGCTAATCCCAAATCTGCATCAAATAGCACAGTGGCTACCCCCGCTTGCTGCGCCGCTAACGCCAGGTTAACAGCCAGGGTTGTTTTGCCCACACCACCTTTGCCACTAGTGATACTGATTACTCGCGTCTTGTTAGTAGATTCGCGCCGCCGCCCATCAGTTCCTGCGTCGGCAACGAGCGCACGTAAGCGCTCTGCTTGATCTCTCATGCTGGTCTTTCTCCTAACAAGAGGTGAATCAACTCTTCGGGCGCTGGCTGCATCAGATCGTCGGGAACGCCCTGGCCGTTAGTGAGGTAAGCTACCGGCAAACCTGTGGTCACTAACAAGTTCATAATAGGCCCGAGCAGCCTGGCTTCGTCCAGTTTGGTGAAAATGAGGGCGGTCGGCTTCGCCCCCTGATAATTCTCCACGATCTCCCGCATGACTTCATATTGCGTGGTGGAGCTGATGGTCAGATAAACCTCATCGGCGCGTACTGCCTCAAGGAAAGCTTTTAACTCCGAGAGTTGCATCATGTTCTGCTGACTGCGGCCCACGCTATCAACAAAGACAACATCATAGTCCTTTAGCTTTTCTAGAGTTTGACGCATTTCGCCAGGGGTGAGTGCTACCTCCACGGGGGCTCCCAGTATTTCGCCATAGGTGCGCAACTGATCTACGGCAGCGATGCGATAGGTATCAAAGGTAACTAAAGCGACCCGCTGCTTACGGTGTAAAACTGCATTAGCGGCCAGCTTAGCTATTGTCGTCGTCTTGCCCACGCCGGTAGGCCCAATCAAACAGACGATGCGTTGCTCAGCTACAGGCCCCTCGGCGACTGAAAAAGGGGCCAGCCGCGACGCCAATAACTTGCTGCCCAATTGCTCTATCAGGTGCTCGCGCTGCAGTTCTTCCGGAGTAAGCTGCGCCAGCAATGCGTCGCATAACTCAGCCACCAAGTCCTCAGCCATGCCCGTTGCTTGCAGCTGGGTATAGTAGGCAGTTAAGGCCTCCGGATAGGGAGATTGCCCCGGTGTACTCTGCAGACGCTTGGACATGGTTTCCA
>CALNBW010000357.1 GCA_937874815.1 uncultured Bacillota bacterium
AAAGCACCTTCATTTGAGGCCCCAATGCGCTTTTCGCAGGATCAACGACCTTCCAAGGGCTTGCGAGGGCTTCTTCAGTGGTCTCGGACGGTCCTATTTTATCTCACAACACCCAACTGTTGTTCCCTAATCACCTCTGCTAATACCTTGGCCAGCATACCTGCCGTGCGCAAGGCCTCGTCCATCGTATTCTTGTCGCTGCCAATCTCAATCAAAACGGCGTTGTCGCGCACATGCTGGTTAAAACGAGCTGTTTTCCTATTCAAGATTCCTCGTGACAACCCGGGATACATCTCTTCTACCTTAGCGTGCAGCTTCTCAGCTAAAGCCATATTGTTTCGCCAGCGAGGATGATTTAGAGATTCGTTGCTACCAACCAAAAAATATAGCCGGGCTACACTCTGCCCCTCTATTACTGCAGTCGTCGCTGAACGCGGCAATCCTCCATCCCGGTGCACATCAAGAACATACTCAATGCTAGGCTCATCCTTGAGAGCTGCCGTTACTGTTTTTAACGACTCATTATAGGCGGCAGTATAATTATCTTTAATATTATTCGCTCGCGAATGAGTAACCTTCATACCTAATGCCCGCAAATCCTCGGCCAGCTTAGCGCCCACGCGTACGATAGTTTGCTCCGGGTCATCATAAACATGAGTCTTACCAGTTGTAGGCGTGAACGATTCGACGTTATGGGTATGGTAGATAAGCACCTGGGGTGTATATTTCCAGCCGAATTCAGCTGCCACCTCGGAATCGACTTCCGGTAACACCAGGGTGGGCACGGCTGGCTCGTTCGCCGGCGGCAACATCATTTCATCCTCTAGGCTTGGCAATCCTCGGAGCATAGGTATCCCCAAAGCCAGAAACGAGCGCGGCGTCGCTATGTTCTGCTCTGTCAGCCAGACAGCCAAGCCTCGGCCTAGGCCGCCACTACCAGGCGCTGCCTGCCACAAAGGCTTCGGGAAAGCGCTGCGCAACAACTCTTGCCAAATGGCCACGCCCCCTCCCTGCCATAACCGCACTAGCAGGTTAGCTTTCGGTTCCGGCCCTCCATTAGTCATGCCAACCTGCCCTACCCCTTCCACTCGCCCCGCCCAACCCCACGGCGGCAGCAAACTGCTGATCAGCAAAACACAGCCCACAACTACTAACAGAACTTTGTTAGATGGTGCTAACGGCAAACCACGATTGTTTCTATCTGAACGTATCGCTATCACCTGCCTTTTCTCACTCCAGCCCGCAAGGGTCATAGCAATTTATATGAGAATGGACAGGCTGATATGCGAGCACTATTTTATCACAGAAAATTTTTATCGAATTTCGATAAAAATATATTGATTATCGATAAAACATCGGGTAAAATATGAGCAAATAAGTGGAGGTGATTCTCTTGCAGAGTTCACAAAAATTCGTGCGCATAATGGCCAATTTGACCAAAGCTCTTGCAGTACTGACACTAGTAGCCATGTCATTTGGGGCGATAGCAATCGTGGCTACATGGATCTCGCCCAACCCCATATTTCTAAAGACTCCGAGCGAGCAACTTGTGATTCAAACTCCAAGTCTAGATCTGATCTTCAAGTTTGCCCAGGAAAAACAGCCTAGTCAAACGATCATAGTCTCCATGTTAGGAGCCTTACTGGTTGCGGCCTGCAATTTTACGATCTTATCGCAGCTACACAAGATCTTATTAACAGTACCGAGTAGCCCTTTTGTCCCTGAGAACGCCCACCGACTACGCATCATCGCTCTTGCCCTATTCGCTAGCTCCTTCCTCAACTCAGTGGCTAATGCACTGAGTGGCCGGTGGATACACGAGATGATACAACTACCCAACGTTGAAGCTGTTGCTCGTTTTCGATTTGATTTTGGCCTGATTGGCGCTGGGGTGCTGGTTTTGGTGCTCGCTGAGGTATTCCGGCTAGGTGTGGCCATGAAAGAAGAACAGGATCTGACTATCTGATGGACATGAAAACTAAAGACATCATTATTCATCTTGACCGTGTCATGCTCGAGAAGAATGTCAGTCTGAACGAACTAGCTGAGAAAGTAGGTATCACACTAGCCAACCTGTCGATCCTGAAGAACAACAAGGCGAAGGCAGTACGTTTCTCTACTCTAGCTGCCATTTGCCATGCCCTTGACTGCCAGCCCGGTGATATTCTCAAGTATAGCGACATAGAGGAATGACAGAGAAAGGGCACCATAAAAGGGCAAGGAGCACCTAAGCCCCCTTGCCCTTTACTCTGCACAGCCCAACGCCAACCATGGGCACCGCGACCTTGGCAGGGGGTTACCCAACCGTCCAAAGTGACGTCCCCATGGACAAATGGTTCTCAGGAAATATGGCCTCTTATATCAGATTCCCGGATCCCGAAAGGCATTCTCGACCAATTAACAATACCTTTTGCCAGTTGATCTCTTGGATAGAGAATGGTGACGCCAGTTGCCACATCCGTATACAGATCCTTTCTTAAGAAAACACCCGGGAGGATCTCATCACAATAAGAGGGCTGAGATTGACCAGAGGAAATGTACAGCACGTCGTTAGCCCTGTCATAATGGAAACTTAGGGCTGCGCTTGGGATCTGCATATAGTACACCTCCACTCTTATCAGCAGAAGATAAGTTCTTCTGCAACAATGCTGTCCTTATGACTCCCTCATCCTCACTTTTGTGAAAATCTACTATTACCTTAACGAACAAGTCGCGATAAGGCAAGGGGTTAACATAAAGATTGGACGTGGATTTAACCGAGCTTTGCATTACGTACACGGGAGCTTCTACAGCATCCTGAACCTCTTTGAAATAGTACTCCATTTCGGGATGCCCAACGCAAATATGCCTATGCCACGTCTGTTCATCTAAAGAGATAGTATAGCCCCTTACATCATATGTTGAAAAACACTTATTGTTGCTCATTAGAAGTTATACTTAGTTCCGCGGTATTTATCGGCCCAAAGCGGATTTCGTATGCCTCTATATTCTCTACTAGCATCTTGGCCAAGATCT
>CALNBW010000358.1 GCA_937874815.1 uncultured Bacillota bacterium
CTGAACTTTCATCAGTTAGATAATGTGTGCTTAACTGGGCACGCGTACAAGTGTACGTCCCCGCGGTCCATCCCCGCGGTCCACAGGGTTAGGGTGTGCCTGCGCGCGCTGCCATTCTTCTGCGCAATACAACGAAAGCGGCGATTATCACAATGGCTAGCCCAATCCCCACTGCAATGGCCAGGATAGGAGTTTTCCCTGGCATCACAGCCAACACAGTATATTGCAGGCTCCCTTCATATCTTGCTACAGCATTCTGTAGGGCTGCAGCTAGTTTTTCTTCAGTTATGCCTTGCAATGACAAATCGTCTATTCCCGGTATTTCTTGACGGCCCCGCAAGAAAGCGGCAATAAGCGTCCGCGGGGTGTTCTCTTGAAAGCCAGCCTCCATATCATATTCTTGCAGAAATGGTGCCACTTCTTCCCTGGTAGGGCCTGCAACTGCCAGGTCATGCAGCACCTCTTTAGCGGCTGGAGAGAGGGATTCCGCCTGGTCCTCCAGTTGCTCAGCTGCCAGGCGCTCTTTTGGCTCATAGCTTACCAATAAGCCTTGAGATTGGCTGTTACGAAGCAGACTTAGGAGTGAAGGGGAAGCAGTGAATCCATCAGGGGGTTGGCTCGCCAGCCGGCCCAGCGCAATCCGCATTGCTGTAGAAATCAGGCCAACGTCTTCTGGTTTTACGCGATCGCTGCCTATGCCCAGCATGAGCAATGGATGCTTAACTGCTGTCAACTCCACAGCTGCTACTGGCGGTAGGCTGAGGTTCACCTTAGGGGGAGCTGGCCTCGGTTCTATAGGTACTCTACTAACTGAGTTCTGCAGAGCGGCGAGAGCAGCTTCCTGATCGAAGTTGCCAGCAAGGACGATTACTAGGCGGCTGGAGGAGTATTCGCGAGCCATAAACTCAGACACCTTTTCAGGCTTTACCTGCGTAACTGGAACAGAAAAGAGGTTTTGGCAGTAAGGCGTCCCTTGATAGAAATGCTCATTAAATGCATGAAATGGAGTGGCGAGTTCGTTGGTTGTCATATACTGCAGCTCGCTTTTCAAGCGAGAGTTTATCTCTTTGTCGTAGGCAGTTTTGTCGATCTTTTCGGGGAATAATCCCCATAGCAGGCGCTCTAGCGCTTCCGGTATCTGTTCGCCAGGAACAGTTATCTCGAACTGCGTATGATCCACACCCGTCCAGCCGTTGTAGAGCAGCCAATCAGGCGTACTAGAGCTGTTGGCCTTAACAACCCAATCGCCCAGCGCATCTTCGTCCTTTTCTGGGTTGCGGAATACCGTATGCTCGGCCACATGCGCACAGTGTGCTTCATCAGGCCTTTGCTGTCCATGACCCGCCAGCATGATAGCGAAGATTGATGCTTGGTTGCCATACTCATCAGTTTGGCGCATGATAATCTTCGTTTCGCCTATCATCACTGTTTCAAACTCGTCTTGTGTTAAGGCGCTGGCGCAAGGAGCAAGGGGGGATGCGATAAGCAGCAAAATCAGGCCTAGCAAATAAGCTTTAAGCCTAGGCTCTGGTCTCATCATCGGTCTCCTCCTTAATATATCGATAATATGGTTGAACGTGATAACGGTTGGTTGTGGGGTTGTACTGTAATTCGGTGTTTACCGTTAGGAGTCCTTTATCAATCTGCCGCTAGCTCACCTAAAGTTCTTTTGGGCCAGGCCGATATGAGTATTGAGATGAGTTGGTGTTGGCTAAGCAAAGAAACTTGATGTGTGAGGAGGTGCTTAAGTTGCGAGTAGAAAGCACGAAGCCTTATCATT
>CALNBW010000359.1 GCA_937874815.1 uncultured Bacillota bacterium
TTTTACTTGTGGATGATGAGCACGATTTGCTACGAGCGCTAAGCGCAACACTAACGCGCGCTGGCTGGCAAGTCACTACTGCTAGTGATGGGCAACAAGCTCTGGATGTTTTCCGCGCTATTTCCCCTACCCTGGTCATTCTTGATCTGATGCTCCCCGTGCTTGACGGCTGGGCAGTCTGCCGGGAGCTGCGTAAGACCTCCGACGTGCCCATTATCATGCTTACCGCCCGCGATGATGGTGTAGATAAAATCTTGGGTCTGGAACTGGGTGCCGACGATTATGTTACCAAACCTTTTGATAGCCGCGAGCTGCTCGCCCGCATTCGGGCTATCTTAAGGCGCACTAATCGCACCTATATGGGCGCAACACTGCGACTAGCCAATCTGGAAATCAACCTGGAAGCGCAAACTGTCAAGCGTGATGGCCAGCAAATTGTTCTGACTCCAACTGAATTCGACCTACTCGTTCATCTGGCCCGCCATCCTGGTCGGGTATTTTCACGCGAAGAACTACTGGAACAAGTTTGGGGTTACGATTTTCCCGGTGATCTACGTACCGTCGACGTGCATATTCACCGCCTACGACTCAAGGTTGAACAAGAGCCAACGCGCCCTACCCTAATTCGCACCCGCTTTGGAGTCGGCTATGTCCTGGCACCATAAACAAAGTGGCAGTCTGCGTTGGCAATTGGGGATTAGCTATGCCCTCCTAGCCCTTGTTGTTACGGCCCTCCTCACTGGCCTTACTTTGCACCTTGGCAGCAACATCATCTTAGCCACCGAACAACGACAAGCCCTTGTGGCCGTAACTGGTGCCGCCACTGCTTTCCGCGAAGCGCTGCTTGACCCGACAGCTGACCTAAGTCAAGTAGCTCGCCAACAGAGCTTCGCTAGCAATGGGCGCATATTTTGGCTAAATGCCGATGGCACTGTGCGTTTAGATGGTTTCGCCGAAGCCGCATTAGGCGGTACTAAGCTGGATCTACCACCGGAACTGGCGCAGCCTAGCGAACCAATTGCGCACGCTTATTCGGCCACCACCGGTTGGGTCATATATGCGGTTGCTCCGATTTC
>CALNBW010000360.1 GCA_937874815.1 uncultured Bacillota bacterium
CACCGCTGTTTCCCTCAACACGTAGAGTGGAGTGGGACCCTGTCAAGTAAAAGTGGGGGGAGAAAGCCATCCCCTTGGTGGCGTCAACTAGTTACAAACTTTTTGCCTGAATATCTAAATTTCCGCTGTAATGCTGTCTCATCGACCCTTGACACGGAGCCTCGCGGGCCGTGCTTGTAGACCAGCAAGCCAGGCACGCATAAATGCGTCCTGGTCCTGGCAAATAGCCTAGCACGGCCCTAACTCCGTATCAAGGGCAAGCCGCCTTGCGGCAGTCGATTCGCCCTGAGTTTGTGGGGCAACTAGATGAAACGAGGGTTCAACGAACCTCGAGAAATGTTGTGCATCAACCGACTCAGACCACCACTCGCTCCGCGACCGCTGTTCATTATGGGTAGGCTGCAGTTAAAGCCATATGATTCGGGAAGTATCTCTGTTTTTTGCTTTACATGTTTGGCCAGCTCTCTTAAACCAAGTTGCTGTTCCATGATTGTCACTGCATGGCGTAAAATACCCTGGCCTTGGCCCGAAATAGCATGAGCCATAGCCATTATCCCTCGCTTAGACCAGCTACGGCCTAGCCTCCGTAGACGACCGGAGAACCGCGCAACAGACGCTTCTGCCGATCCCATCCCTCGGTACCCTTCCAGTTCTAAACCGTGCTTTCTTAGCCGGCTCTGGTAACTTTCTACCATATCTGGCCGGCTAGTTATATCTTTATGCAAGCGTTGTATCTGTTCTCTTTGTTTCAAGCCTGCCCCTGGAATGGCCTTGACTAGGGTTTCCAGTAATGCGGACGGATCGTCTGCGTATACGGCGGCCTGGGCTTCTTTCAACAGTTCGGGTTGTTGCCGGAGGTTCTGCCTTATTTCCCTTAACAGATGAAATCGATCTACTTGGTACAAGGCGTTTAGGAACCATTCGGTGCCCTTGCCTATCCAGGCGGCTCTATCGCCGTTTATCACTACAAAGCTTTGGCTGAGATCGTACCGGCTTTCTACGACTGCGCTTACGTATTCCCAAAAGTCTTTTCCTGTCGGCGGAAAAATATCTTGCCGGTTTATGAGTGCATACTCTTTGCGACCCCGTGCTTCCCAACCTTCATGGACTACTGCAAAACGCAGTTCTTGTCGCTTACCCTTTTGTATTGAGACCCAGAACCCATCCGCTTCAATGAACAGCACCGGCACTTGCTTTTTACCATTTAGCTTCTGCGCCTCCAGCCGGGCTTGTTGTTCGAGTACTTCGCCGGTATTAATTGTCCATTGACGAATGGACTCGTGGCTAGCACTTACGCCAGTGTTTTGTCGCTCTATTTCTGCTGCTGCCTCACGATACGATTTGCCGGAAACAGCTGCCGTCACCGCGTCTTCCCGTACTAATTCGCTTGTTCTGCTTCGAGCTTCCAAACCCAAGTGTTCGTCAAGTAGGAAGACCCACTCGTTCGTTTCCGTGTCGCGATAGTATGACCGCTTGAAACGAATAGGGCCAACGCGGGTGGCTATCTCTCTTGTCTTCATATCCTTCAGCACGTAGCGCGCCTTGTCACGCTGCTCTTTCAACTCCTCGTCAAGTTGTGACAGTAGTTCGCTCAGCATCTCTTGGTGCGTCGCCACCAAAGATTCCCACACAATCTTCTCCAACGCCGAAAAGGAGTTCTGCAATGCATCTAGAAACTTACACATAGGACGAGTGATGCCACCTTCCATGGTTTAGTTTGGTCACTAACCACTTCGGGAAGATAGGCCTCTCGTCCTGCTTTTTTTACAGGCCCCCCACAAATACTTTACTCACACCTACAATTTTGCCTA
>CALNBW010000361.1 GCA_937874815.1 uncultured Bacillota bacterium
TGTTTTTTATTCGTAAAAGCGACTGCGAAGGGTTGCAGCTGGCGGCCGGTCATTCGTTAGTCTTTGATAATCGGCATATGTCCGTTTTGCATGTGAAAGAAGATGACGATATGTACGAGGTTACTCTCGGGCAGAACGTGAGGTAGCGCGCCATGGAAAAAGGTTTAATCAATGCCGATACTAAACAACTAGACCGCCTGGTAGTGGAACTTAAGGGCTTTGAGGAAGAGGTGGGCGAAGCCACCTATCATGCGCTTCGTCGTACAGTTGATCATGTGGCTACACAAGTAACTAGGGTTGTGCCCAGGAGCTATTCTATTAAAGCCAAAGACGTTAGGGGCACACTGCGCAAGATAAAACCCAGCCGTACTAACCTGCGAGCGGGTGTGGAATCAAAAGGCCGCACTCTTACCTTGGCGCATTTCCCGCACAGTCCCATGAAGCCACCGATGCGGCGCCGTCGCAAAGGCTACGATGTACGGGTATCGATTAAAAAGGGCCCTCGGATGGTATTATCAACCACGCCCAGGGCCTTTGTGGCTTCAACCGGTGCTAAGAGTGAAGATAAAGTACAGCATAACGTGTTCCGGCGTGTAGGTAAGCCTCGCTTGCCGATTGTGGCAATTCGCACCCTCTCGGTGCCGCAGATGATCACTAACGACGGCGTGGCTGGCCAGATCCAGGATGCTGCCATTACCAAGCTGGAAGAACGTCTAGAGCACGAAGTCGTTCGGGTTATGCTAAATATCGGCAAAAACGTCAGGAGGGGATAGCATGTCTGTAGTGTCGCTTTTGGATGCCATCAAGGCATTTCTAGAAGAGCACGTGGCTCCAACTATACAGCTGCAAAAGCCAAGCGATGATAACATCTACCGCTATAAATTGGAGCACCCCAGTGTGCATGTGGGATATATTCCGCCAAAAGGTTTTATGCCAGAAGAGCTGGCGACCAGCACTATCCCTTGCCTTGTTGTTAGCTTGGATACATCTACCGACGACGGGCAGGATTCAGAGGTCTCTATTAGGGTTACGGGAGTGGTGTACAGTCCGGGAATGAACATCGTAGAAGATGGTAAATCGACATTCATTCCTGATTTTCAGGGTTTTCGGGACTTACTTAATCTCTTGGAGAGGTCCTCGGCTGACTTGTTGAAACATCGTTTTATTGACTCTGTTGGTACCGTTCAATTGCCTTTGAA
>CALNBW010000362.1 GCA_937874815.1 uncultured Bacillota bacterium
AACGTGGTTATGTCAACCGTTATAACCGAGAAGGACATTACCCTCTAATAGGGCGGCAAGGCGCGCTGTGCGGCAATATCAATCTTGCGAGTGGAAAGTTCTATGCTACAGAGCATGCTGTTGCTGTCGATGTTTTTGCCGGTTGCAGTTCGTTCTGGGCTGCTAGTTTTTTGAAAGCATTGAACTTGAATCAATACGCAACGTCAACTGCCCAACCTGGGATTGCCGTCAGTACGATTAGCAAAGTGCTGTTGCCACTACCAACTTTAGCTGAACAACAACGCATCGTCGCCAAGCTGGGGGAAGTACTTCCCCAAATTGATAAGCTACAAGCAGAGGAAGAGGCGCTGGCAAAACTCCAGGAGGAATTCCCACAGAAACTAAAGAACTCCCTGTTACAGGCGGCTATTCAAGGCAAGCTGACCGAGCGATTACCTGAGGATGGAGACGCTAGAGAGCTTCTGGTGGAGGTTGCTGCAGGAAGAGAGCGATTGGTTAAAGAGGGCAAGATGAAGCGCCAGAAGCCCTTGCCCGAGATCACCGAAGACGAAATTCCTTTTGAGATACCCGAGAACTGGTGTTGGGTGAGGCTGGGCGAGGTGGCAGTGCTCAATCCGAGAAACAGAATCGACGATGATAAAGAAGTTTCGTTTATTCCCATGGCGCTAATCCACGATGGCTATGGTAACAAACATAGCTGTGAAAGGAAACTCTGGGGGCAAGTTAAATCAGGTTATACACATTTTGCAGAAGGTGATATCGTTGTCGCCAAAATAACTCCTTGCTTTCAAAACCGCAAGTCAGCTATTATGCGTGGCTTAGTAAACGGTTATGGAGCGGGGACCACCGAACTGCATGTCATTCGCCCACTTATTGGGCGGTTGAGCAATGAATACTTGCTATATCTGTTCAAAACGGAATGTTTCATTCATAATGGGTGTCTAGTAATGACAGGTACTGCCGGACAGCAAAGAGTTGGTCGCGACTATTTTGAGAATCTCTTAATTCCACTACCAACCTTTGCTGAGCAACAACGCATCGTTGCCAAGCTGGAAGAACTATTGCCTCTGTGTGACGCCTTGGCGGTGTATTAAGCCAACTAGGGGTGACGTGAGGATTGCGAGCAACGAGCCCAATATTAATTTCTCTCCCCTACTTGACGGTTAATTTCACCAGTGCTATGATGGGCCTGAGGTTAGGAATAATCACATATTACTAGGGAAAGTGCGTCTAGGGTTCCGTGGTTTACCAGTCTGGACCGAGCGACGTAAGCCGTGCAGCTGCGCGGTTACACCGGTGGGATAAAAGCCCGGGCGGGGAGGTTTCGTATGAAAAACTCCCCACCCGGGCTTGATTTTTTTCAAACCGGTGCCTAGGCGCATCATCCAATGGGGACATATCTTGGGCCCACAAAACGGGCCTCATGAACTGCTTCTAGAACATTCTTTATGCTAAGATGTGTCCCCAAACATTAGAAGGAGGAGAAAGGGTTAGTGCTGGAGAAATTATTTAAACTCAAAGCTAACAACACCGACGTCAAAACTGAAGTGCTTGATGGCATCACTACTTTCATGACGATGGCCTATATCATCATCGTCAACCCCGACATTCTGTCGGCGGCGGGATTGGACAAGGGGGCCATATTGGTGGCCACTGTGCTTTCCGCGGGTATATCCAGTATCCTCATGGGCCTATATGCCAACTATCCTTTCGCTTTAGCTTCGGGCATGGGGCTTAACGCTTTCTTTGCTTATACGGTTGCACCAGCAGTAGGTTGGAAAGGTGCCCTGGCCGTAGTCATGTGTTCTGGTATTCTCTTCTTCATCCTCACCTTAACTAGTATTCGAGAAGCAATCGTCAATGGTATCCCTCAAAGCCTAAAGATGGCGGTTACTACTGGCATTGGTCTTTTTATCGCTCTCCTCGGTTTTAAGAATGCAGGTATTATCTCCTATGATGCCGCCGCAGATGCTTTTGTCTTAGGTAGTCTGACTGAGCCTAGTACCCTTCTGGCCTTGTTCGGCCTCGTGTTTACCAGCCTGTTAGTCGTGAAAAAAGTAAAGGGCTCCCTCTTATGGGGTATCCTAGGTACAACTGCCGTTGGCATGGCTACTGGTATTGTAGCATTACCTACTGGGCTCAGTAGTTTTATCGCTGCTCCCCCGTCAATTGCCCCGACGGCCTTCAAGTTTGTTGATGGCTTTAAAGACATGTTCGCGCAGGTTGGCTTCGGCTTTATCCCGCTGGTGTTGTCCTTTGGCTTTGTCGACTTGTTCGACTCCATCGGTACTTTTGTGGGTGTGGCTAGTAAGGCCAACATGCTTGATGAGAATGGAAACCTGCCCCGTGCCAACAAGGCCCTCATGGCTGATGCTGTCGGCACCATGGTTGGCGCTGCCCTTGGCACCAGCACGGTTACCACTTATGTAGAAAGCGCAGCCGGTGTGGCGGAAGGGGGCCGCACTGGTCTCACCGCCGTCGTCACTGGTCTCTTGTTCATCGCTTCTTTGTTCCTAGCTCCTTTAGCCTTCATGATTCCGGGCGCTGCTACCGCACCGATCCTGATCATCGTTGGTGTGTTCATGATGGAGCCAGTGGCCAAGATCAACTTCGCTGATTATCTTGAGGCTATTCCAGCTTTCTTGACAATCGCTATGATGCCATTTACCTTCTCCATTGCCGATGGCATTGTCTGGGGTATGCTGGCTTATACCGTGTTACGTCTATTCTCTGGCCGTCGTAAGGAAGTGTCCTTGACGATGTATATCTTGAGTGCGCTGTTCATCGTGTGGTTGGTCTGGAGATAGGGCAGCACCGATAACGAGGGGGAAGTCTGCCCAGACTCTCCTCTCGTTTTTTATTTCAGAAATACTGTTGAAAGGGGCTAATGCTATGGTACTAATAGTTTTAGGTAGCGATTCTGATTTACCAACTATGTCAGCCGCCTGTTCCACTCTCGACGAATTCGGGGTTTGCTATTCCCTGCGCATCTTATCTGCCCACCGCGTGCCGCAAGAGGTGGCCGCTTTGGCGAGTAGCGCTCAGGAGCAGGGTTATCGGGCCATTATTGCAGCGGCAGGGATGGCCGCTCATCTTCCGGGTGTGATTGCGGCGTATACCACCCTGCCTGTAATCGGGGTCCCCCTGCAGAGCAAGGTACTGGACGGACAGGATGCCCTTTACAGCATCGTGCAGATGCCGCCGGGAGTTCCGGTAGCCACAGTCGGTATTAATGCCGCCAAGAATGCGGCTCTGCTGGCAGTACAAATCCTCGCTACTAGCGATGCTAGTCTCAGCGATGCTTTGCAGAGTTATAAGCAGGCAATGGCTGAGGCGGTGCTCAATAAAGACAGCCAAGTGCAAGCTATGGGGTACAAGGCATATTTGCAGGAAAGGAGCAGGCAGCAGTGATTGAGCGTTATTCGTTGCCAGACATGCAGGCCATTTGGACCTTGGAGAATAAGTTTCGGCGCTGGCTAGACATAGAGATTTATGCTTGTGAGGCCTGGGCCAAGCTCGGCGTCATCCCAGAAGAGGATGTGCAGCTCATCAAGCAAAAAGCTAGCTTTACTGTGGAGCGCGTATTGGAGATTGAAAAGGAGACTAACCACGATGTAGTGGCTTTTACCCGTTGCGTTGCCGAGAGTTTAGGGCCTGAGTCTAAATGGGTTCACTATGGCCTAACCTCAACGGACGTTGTCGACACAGCCCTCTCAGCAGTTTTGGTGCAGGCCCTAGATATGATCGTGACGGATGTGAAGACGTTACTGGTAGAATTGCGGCAGCAAGCTAGGCAGCATAAGTATACAGTCATGATGGGCCGTACCCATGGGGTGCATGCGGAGCCGACAACCTTCGGCTTAAAGATGGCCCTCTACGTAGCGGAAATGGAGCGCAATTTGGAGCGGTTGGCCCAAGCGCGGGCCAACATTGCTTATGGCAAACTATCGGGTGCCGTCGGTACTTATGCTAATATCAACCCCTTTGTGGAGGAGCATGTCTGCGCACGCATGGGCCTCAAGCCTGCCCCAATAGCCACGCAGACTCTGCAGCGCGACCGCCACGCAGAAGTCTTAAGTACATTAGCCATTCTCGCTGGCTCGCTAGAAAAACTAGCAACTGAGATCCGGGGCCTGCAGAAAACAGAAACGCGAGAAGTGGAGGAGCCCTTCCGCCCAGGCCAAAAAGGCTCTTCGGCGATGCCACATAAGCGCAACCCCATCATGTGCGAGCGCGTAACCGGGCTGGCGCGCGTAGTGCGCGGCTATGCCGCTGCCGGACTGGAGGATATGGCCCTGTGGCACGAAAGGGATATCTCCCACTCCTCAGTCGAACGCATCATCCTGCCTGATGCTACCCTAGCGGTGCATTACATGCTTCACGTAATGACTCGCGTGATGCATGATTTGCAAGTTTACCCAGAAAACATGCAGCGCAACATGCAGGCAACCCATGGCCTGGTTTTTTCGCAGCGCGTGCTCTTAGCTTTAATAGAGCGAGGCATGACGCGTGAGCAGGCTTACGACCTAGTGCAGAAATATGCGATGCGGTCTTGGGAAAGTGGCGTTGATTTCTTAGGCTTACTATTAGCTGACCCTGCAATTGCGCAGGTATTACCGGAAACAGATTTGCGTGCTTGTTTTGATCTGTCCTACCATCTTACTGGTGTTGATCAAGTCTTTGCCCGACTCGGCCTGTAACTGGCGAAGCTCAGGGCCGATCTCATTCCCAAATAGGAGGCGGAAACTAAATGGAAAATCAGCTTTGGCGTGAAATGGGACTTAAGGATAGCGAGTATGAGCGTATTGTGGAATTGATGGGACGTGAACCCACCTATGTGGAACTGGGTCTTTTTTCATCCATGTGGTCCGAACACTGTAGCTATAAGCATTCGCGACCAGTCTTAAAGACATTCCCTACCACAGGCCCCCGTGTGCTAGTCGGCCCGGGAGAGAATGCTGGCGTGGTCGATATCGGCGACGGACAAGCCGTAGTATTTAAGATCGAAAGCCATAACCATCCCTCCGCGATTGAGCCCTATCCCGGTGCGGCTACCGGCGTAGGGGGCGTCGTGCGCGACATCTTTGCGATGGGCGCCCGGCCAATTGCTATCCTGAACTCACTGCGCTTTGGCAACCTAGAAGAAGCACACCAACGCTTTCTGTTGCGCGGGGCAGTAGCGGGCATGGCCGACTATGGCAACACCTTAGAAGTGCCCACAGCGGCAGGCGAAGT
>CALNBW010000363.1 GCA_937874815.1 uncultured Bacillota bacterium
GGGCTACCCAAGCAGGGATACGCGCATGGGCGTGCATGAGCTGCACTCCCTCTGACTGCACGATGCGCTTGACCACGCCAATACTCCCCAGCAGGGCGAACGGCTTGCGTGCATGTAAGGCGACCGTGTAATGGCGAATGCCGGCCGCTTCTAGGTCGGGCACCAAACGGCCCCCATTAGAAGCAACCAAGACGCGGAGGCCGGCCTTTTGCAGGGCTTTAGCCAAAGAGACGACATGGGTTTCGGCCCCGCCAAAATCTAGGGCCATCGACAAAAGTAGAACGCTGGGCTGCGACATGTTATCCGCTCCTCTTCACAAACAAAAAAGGCAGAGGGCGTCCCTCTGCCCCTGATAAACTATGGTTCAACAGAATACTCGCCGCGTACCATGACCACGATGCTGCTTGTGGCCTTGATTCCTCGCTGGTCCGAACGCGGGAAGAGCAGCAAATGATTGGCGGGAACAGCTGTATTATTTGCCAAATCCTTGCCGGCGGTAAGGTCGGGTATACCTCCAGCAGCGGAACCGATAACGGTGGCAGTGCCCGTACGGAGAATAATTTCAGTGCCTTCAGAGGCAATTAAACGCTCGCCAGCGGCCACGCTAACCACGCGCAAACTGGGTGCGGCAGCCGGATCGCCAGGCTGTTCGCCCGGTTGACCACCGTTCCCTATCTTAGCCGCTAGTTTATTGATGGCCTCATCGACATAGCTTTTGGTTACCAAGGGGTCTTGGTCAGTACCGGGGGCAGCGGCCGAGCTAGCCGCATAGCCATGCCCCATCCAGAGGCCGGTCAGCAAAGCGGCCGCAGTGAGTATTAACACCAGGTGTAGGTTTATTTTTCGCATTGTTTTTCTCTCCTCCTTGAGTGCACAGGACAGGGGACGGAGTTTTGTCCCACAGGGTGAGCATGCCCGGGTCGGATAGGATCCGCCCCCTACAGCCCTCCCAAACTTCCTAGGGTCCCCGTAGGGGCGAGATCCTATCTCGCCCTAACCCTACATATACCAATTATGGGGGGAGCGCAAGTAAGCGTCAATGAAAATATCGAGGTCGCCATCCATTACAGCCTGCACATTGCCAACTTCGACATCGGTGCGGTGATCTTTCACCATGCTATAAGGATGAAAAACGTAGGACCTAATTTGGCTGCCCCAGGCAATTTCCTTCACTTCGCCCCGCAAAGCAGCTATTTCTTGCTGCTGTTCTTCCAGTTGACGTTCCAACAGTTTCGAG
>CALNBW010000364.1 GCA_937874815.1 uncultured Bacillota bacterium
CATTAGCCCGGCAGCGAAAACTAAGAGGGTGAGCATGATAGAGGGCACTAACAGCCAGGCTCGCTGCACGCCCATAGCTCGCAAGACCCCTGTCTGGTAAGCTCCATCTCGTAGGGTAAGGTAAAACAATACACCAAGGGAGGCAGCGGTGATCATCAGAATCAGGCCCCTCAAACCAATAACCAGCGAATCGGATAATGAGCGGCTTTCTTGCGCCATTTCATAGTCTTCTGTGGCCAGCTGGATGGTTGCTCGTGGCAATACCTTAGTTAGCTGACGAGAAAAGGCATCAATGTCAACCTTGCCATCAAGTTGGATCAGCATCTGGTTTGGGTAAGTGGTGTCCTGACGGAAGCGAGCCATCCCTTCGAGAGTTATAATGGGAGTAGTTAGGACTTTTGCCTTACCACTCAGGATTCCAGCAATCACGAATTCTTGCGGGGGCTCTCCGGGGAGTTGGTCGATCAATTTGATGCTATCCCCTAGCTCTACACTAAAAGCATCAGCAAGCCACCCAGGGATTGTGATCTCATCAGCTAGCGAGGGCAACCGTCCCGTGGCAAGCTCTAGTGTCAAGGCCGAGTCCTCTTGGGGCGCCACTAAGATGCGCTGTACGCCAGAACCCAGCAAAACGTTGCGCGAATGCACCGCCTCCACATGATAGGCACCAGACAGCCCGCGAACCTGGTCAATTTGCTCAGGAGTTATTTTCCCTTCCACAGCAATGTCAAAGGGCCAGTCTGACCGCGTTGATTGCGCCACACTGTCTGCCATTTCCGTAAGAGCAGTCCCCAATAACACAAAACTGCTAAGCGCACAGAACACAGTTATCACTAGCAACAGGGTTCTGCCCCGGCTGCGGCCAATATTCCAGAGTAATAACCTCCATGATAACCCAAACATTTGGTACCTCCTTATCTCCGGCTAGACTATATGACCATCTCGTAAGTAAATCACATGGTCAGCTAATTCTGCTAGCTCGGGGTTATGGGTAACCATTAAGCAAGCGGCATTGCGCTCCTTTACAAGTGCCTGTAGCAGCGCCATAATTTCTGAGCTGGTGTTCGTATCCAGGTTACCGGTAGGTTCGTCGGCAAAGACGATCTGGGGGTCATTAACTAAAGCACGAGCCACGCACACTCGCTGCTGTTCACCACCAGATAGCTGTCCCGGCCGATGATAGGCCCGATCTTCCAGACCAACCCGGGCCAACATCTCTAAGGCTGTAGCAGTTGCCCGTGGACGATGACTGATGCGCAGCGGAATTTGCACATTCTCCAGGGCTGTTAAATTAGGCAATAGGTTAAAGGCTTGAAAGATAAAACCAAACAAGCCACTTCTTAACCGTGATAACGCGCGATCGCTTAAAGCATAAATAGATGTGCCATCCACTGTCACCGTGCCTTCGTTTGGCTTCTCCAAACCAGAAAGCGTATGTAACAGCGTGGTCTTACCTGAACCGGATGGCCCAAGTAACATAACCATTTCACCACGGTTGACCGTAATGTCGACTCCATCCAGCGCCTTAACCTCAGAGTTACCTAACGCGAACGACTTGTGCAGATTCTGCCCTACCAGAGCAGGAACTTCAGCAGTCAAACTATCGCCTCCTTCTTACTTTCCTGATAGCAATCATAATCTATATTCGATAACTATTCCTGTAACCCTCTTTTTTTGGGTTTTGTTTTGAATGACGCTTTTGCAAAATCTCTCCGCTCAACTATGTGGATTTGCAGTTATAGATGAATAAGGGAATGAACCTGGCAGATACCAAGTTCATTCCCCTGAAATAGCCTAGCTAATTTGCCCAACATCTGAAAATACAGGGCCCACTCAATCCTGGGTTACCCTTTGTCTACCCTATTGCTTGCTGAAACCAAAACGGCCTAGGTAGTCACCCAGCTCGTAATAGCGGCTGCCGGCGTAAGCAACGGGCCGAGCTAGCTTATGGTCGATGTGCTGCTGCGCATCAAGGACGTCGGCATCGGCCTGGACGGCCACGATACGGGCCAGGAACAAGGCGTGCGACCCCAGCATGAGCTTTTGCTCCACTTTGCACTCTAGGTTGACCGGGCACTCAGCAATCAGCGGTGCACACTGGAGTTGGCTACTCGGCACCGCAGTAAGGCCGCGCTCGGCAAACTTGTCAACGTCGCGTCCGCTAACTAAGCCACAATAATCCATCGTCTCTGTCATACTACTGGAAGGAATGTTGACCACGAATTCGCCGGTGTCTTCAATCATCCTATAGGAATGTCGAAGTGGTCTGACGGCAATGGAAAGCATAGGTGGATCTGAACAGACTGTGCCGGCCCAAGCGATGGTAATGATATTATGTTTGCCTTCTGGCGTGCCACAGCTAACCATGACGGCTGGCACTGGACAAAGAACTGTATTTGGTTTGAGCTGAATTTTGGCCATATCATAACACCCCCTACTCTATTGTACCTGCATTTGCACTAATCAGACCTAATAGCAGTTGCTCCAGCTCCCTGAAGTCATGAATGCGATAGTCTGCCTCAAGCGATTCTTGCTCCTCACCGAGGCCAAAGGCACAACCGATGGTCAGCAAGCCATTATCCCGCCCTGCCTCAATGTCATGCCAGCGGTCTCCCACCATGGCCGCGGGTTGCCTAAAGCGCGGCAGCACTTGCCGTAAGATCTCGCTCTTGGTCAGGCCGGGATAATCTCCGGCACAGAAGCGTTCATTAAAGTAATGCCCTATATCTAGTGCGTCAGGCACTGCTTGTAAATAGACGCTATCGCAGTTACTGAGTATGCACAATACCAGCCCTGCATCGTGCAAGCGCTGCAAGGTAGCGCTGACTCCAGGGAATGTCTGTGCTCGCCCCTGTTCCAGCAAAGCTAATTCGGTTTTTCCCATAAGGGCATTCGCCTGCTGCTGCAGCTCGGGTGTAGCATTGGGCATGAGCTGCTGCCAGATTTCTTCCGTAGGGTAACCCAAAGTGCCTAGTAGAACCTCGTCACCTGGCACTGGTTGGGCTAGCTCCTTTAACACCTGATGAAAGGCGGGTAAAGCCACACTGTGCGGCGGCCACAGGGTTGCATCCAGGTCAAAAAAGACTGTTCTTATTGACAATATCCTGTCTCCTTTTCAGCTCGGCTACGGTACTAGATAAAACTAAGCTCCGCAATGGCTGGTAGATTGAGGCAGATCTGGCGTAGCAGCTGCAATGCATACACGGCATCGTTCAGATCCAGCATCTCCACTGGCGAATGGGAGTAGCGACGCGGCATGGTGAGGGCCGCACTGAGGATGCCATCACGCACCAAGTGCATCGCCGAAGCATCGGTATTGCCACCACTAA
>CALNBW010000365.1 GCA_937874815.1 uncultured Bacillota bacterium
TACCTATGGTTGGGTAGTGCCTACCATTTCTGTTGGTGACACCAACTACCGCGCGGTAGCTGGAGATATGGTTAAGGAAATGTTAGATGAACTGCAGTCCAATGGTCAGACAGCAAAGGATCTGCTGTTGAAGGGCATGGAGGAACTCGGCCTAGGCAATGACCCAGCAACCTTGAAAGTAACTTTCAACCTGGCAGGCACTGATGACTGGTACCGCACTTTGGGCGAATATCTGCAACAGGTTTATAAAACTGAACTAGGTATTAACCTGGAGATAAGCTTCGCTGAATGGGGCATCTTCTATGATAATGTTACCAAGGGTAACTACCAGATTGGTTTCATGGGTTGGGGTGCCTACTACAACGATCCATACGATGTGCTGAGCCTGTTCATGTCAGATTACGATGCCATCAAAACTGGTTGGAAAAACGCTGAATATGACGAGCTCATCAAAAAGGCTTCCGTCGAAATGGATGAGCAGACCAGGATACAGTTGTACAAAGATGCCGAGACCATCCTGATCAAGGATGAGGCAGTTGTGTCGCCGTTAGCAACATCTAGCGTTAACCAGTTTGTGCGTGATTACGTGCATGGTTATGCAACCCTCGGCTTCTCTAACATGGGATTTAAGTACGTCTACACCGCTGGCCGCTAGGCGCTAAGCATAATGGCCAGGTAAAGGAAAGGCAGCGCCCTGAGGCGTTGCCTTTCCTGGTGAAATAGACCGTTAGGATATTCTACCCAATCTACTGAAGAGGGGAGATGCATTTCCGTGTTCAGATACGCACTAAAGAGAATTGGCTATGCAGTGATCACGCTTCTGATTGTTGTCACAGTAACCTTTTTTCTTATGAGAAGTATCCCAGGCGATCCGTTAAGTCATATGGCGCGAGGGCTTCCAGAACAAACGAAGGCTAACTACTATGCAAAATACGGCCTTGACAAGCCTTTGTTCACCCAGTATCTGATGTACATGAAGAACCTTTTCCATCTTGACTTGGGAGAAAGCGCACTTTATCCCGGACGCTCTGTAAGCGAGACTATAGCCAAGACCGCACCAGTCTCTGGCCTAATTGGTGGGATTGCGCTGGCGATAGGTTTTGTCATCGGCATTATCTTAGGTATAATTGCAGCCTTAAACAAGAACCGTTGGCCCGACTATATCGTGATGTTTATCGCCATTTTAGGAATAACTGTTCCAGTTTTTGTTCTTGCCTCGCTTTTGCAGTATTTTGTATCTGTAAAACTAGGTTGGTTGCCACCCTCGGGCTGGGGCAAACCACAGCATATGATTCTGCCGATTATTGTGCTTAGCTTAGGGCCGATTGCGTCCTTCGCTCGCTATTTAAAATCCAGCATGTTGGATACTTTGAACCAGGATTATATTCTAACAGCTCAGGCTAAAGGGCTTAGCAATCGGGCAGTAATCTTTAGGCATGTACTGCGCAACTCAATGCTGCCCATAGTCACAATTTTGGCAGGTAGAATCGTGGGAGTTTTTACAGGCGCCTTTGTAGTGGAGAGGATGTTTGGCATCCCGGGGATAGGCTTTTATTATATTAGTTCCATCAACAACTACGACTATGCCATGATTCTAGGTACAACGATTTTTTACGCAGCGCTATTTATCATAGCACAGCTAGTAGTCGACTTCGTTTATGTTCTGGTAGACCCACGTATCAGAATAGCTCCGGAGAGCAGATAGGGAGGGCGAACAATGGACCAAGATATCAGTAAAGATTTATTCCAAATTGTCGGCCCCGAAGATAGCGAAGCTGAAAGAATCGCCCGCCCCCGCGTAAGTTATCTTAGCGATGCGTGGAGAAGGTTCAAGGAAAATAAGATTGCCACTGTAGCATTAATTCTGCTGTCGGCACTGGTTTTCCTGGTGATCTTTGGGCCGGCCATTAGCGGCTACAATTATGAGGAGATGGACTTGAGCGCTGTCAACCAGCCCCCTAGTGCACAGCATTGGTTTGGAACAGATAAGCTCGGACGAGATATGTTTGCTCGCGTTTGGCAAGGCGGCCGAGTTTCCATGATTATCGGCCTTGTGGGAGCATTTGTTGCTTCTTTTGTAGGCTGTATTTATGGAGGTATTTCTGGCTACTACGGGGGCCGAGTAGACGACATTATGATGAGGATAGTGGAAGTGTTAATCAGTGTTCCTTATCTAATCGTAGTTATTCTACTTTCGGTTGTGCTGCAAAGCAAGAGTCTGGGCACGCTGCTGCTAGCGATGACTATTACCGGCTGG
>CALNBW010000366.1 GCA_937874815.1 uncultured Bacillota bacterium
CGTGATATCTGCATAGCAACCTGGTCGCAACAAGCCTCGATCCCACAGCTGGAATCTGGCTGCTGCCAGACCAGTCATCTTGCGGACGGCGGCTTCCAGTGTTAGCACACCGCGTTCGCGCACATAGTGCCCTAATACCCGGGCGAAGGTACCGTAAGACCGGGGATGGGGTTTGCCTTTAGATAGCGGGCCACTGGTAGCTAAAGCGCTTGCATCCGAGCCAATCATAACTAAGGGGTGTTGCATTACCTGCTCCACGTCTGCTTCACACATGGCAAAACGCACCATACCTACGTTGAAATCCTCCGCGAGCAGCAGGCCCAAGGCCGCATCGACTGGAGTTTGCCCCGTCATCGCGGCGATTTCCTCCATGTTCTTACCCTCAAAGCGCTTATTTTCCTGCTTGGCACATGCCGACACCAACACCCAATCCCAACGATGCTTGCTAGCAATAATTTCGGAGCGAATGCGCGCACCCTCCTCGGGATCTAGCACCCGCTGCCGCATCGCCTCCACCCCATCGGCATGAGCCCACTGAGGAATGATGACTTTGAGCCCAGTAGAAGTAGCAATATAGGGGTATTGGTCAAGAGTAATGTCCAGACCAGCTGCTCTTTTCGCGTCAATTAAGGCCAGCGTATCCTGAACCTTGCCCCAATTTGCCTCTCCACAGGTCTTGTGGTGGGAGATGTGCACTGGGATACCAGATTGCTCGCCAATGGTAATTGCCTCCTGCACCGCATCCAGCAAGTCATCGCCCTCATCCCGCATATGAGTAGCATAAATGCCACCATAAGCGGCCACCGTCTTAGCAATAGCCACTAGCTCCACTGTATCGGCATACGAGCTCGGCGGGTAAATCAGCCCACTGGAAAAACCGAAGGCACCTTGTTGCATAGCTGCTTCCGCTAATTGACAGATCTGCATCAGTTCATCGGCTGTCGCTTGGCGGTTAGCCATGCCCATCACCAAGCGGCGCACATTGCCGTGGCCAAAAAGAGGGATGACATTAACGGCCACCCCTTGCTCATCCAAAAGCCGCAGGTAAT
>CALNBW010000367.1 GCA_937874815.1 uncultured Bacillota bacterium
AGGCCCGAAGCGCCGACAATTGCGCCCACGGCAACCAGTAGAGGTTCTCCAATGGTAAAGCCAACGATAGCCCCTGCCAGGCCCGAGAACGAATTTAACAGGGAGATGGTAATCGGCATATCGGCTCCGCCGACGCGTACGGCAAACAAATAGCCATAGAACAGCGATAGCGCTAATACGAAAAGTGAAAGGGATAGGATTGGAGCTCCCGGCTGCAGCGTAGCCACGGCTAGAGCAATCATAGCCACGATACTACCGTTGGCTAATAGGCTATGTCCTTTAAGTGTAACAGGGCGTTGACTCATGCGGCGGTCCAGCTTGGCGGCAGCGATGAGACTACCACTGAGCGTGATTCCGCCCACAACTAGCGCCAGCTGGCTACTGATTTTGCTGAAGGTAGACATGCTACCATACCTATCGATAACTTCAGCGGCAGCTACTAAGGCGGAAGCTCCACCACCAAGACCATTGAGTAACGCAACCATCTGTGGCATTTGAATCATGGTAGCTTTAACAGCCATGAGATAGCCGACAACACTACCTATAGCAATCGCTATCCAGAGTAACGGTGTACTTAAAATGCCATTGGTCCAAAGCACTAACAGTACCGCAGCGAACATACTTAAGGCGCTTAGTCGATTACCTTGCACTGCGGTCTTGGGAGAACTCATTAGCTTGATGCCAAGGAGGACCAGAACTGCCAAAACAATGGAGATGATGATATAAATTGGATCCATCTCAACACCCCGCTATTTCGCTTTAAACATTCTTAGCATACGGTCAGTTACGACAAAACCGCCCACTAAGTTGATACAGGCCAGGATAATGGCCACAAAACCTAACGCCCGGCTACCCGAGGTAACTGCTAATGCAGTCGACACCAAAGAGCCTAAGATAGTGACGCCAGAAATGGCGTTGCTACCCGACATCAGCGGGGTGTGCAGTAAGGAAGGAACCTCACTTATTGCCTTATATCCCAGCCAGGTGGAGATTGCGAAGACCACTATTAGCCAAAGTGCGTCCATTGTTAACGCCACTCCTTACTTCGTTAAATTACTTGAGACCTAAAGCCTCTCTTGTGCCTGCATGCACTAGTTCGCCATCTTTGCAGACCAGGGTGGAAGCGGTAATCTCGTCGTTCATGTCGATAACAACTTGGCCATCCTTGATGAAGTTAGCGATGAAATTGATAATGTTCTTGGCAAACATGGTGGTTGAGCTTGCGGGCATCATGCCGGGAATATTCTTGGTGCCCTCAATACTAACGCCATATTTCTCGATGATTTCACCAGCAACGGTAAGTGCACAGTTTCCGCCTTGGTCGATGGAGACATCTACGATGGCGGAGCCGGGCTTCATGTTCTTAACCATTTCTTCAGTGATTAGAATCGGAGCAATACGGCCAGGCACCAATGCAGTTGCAACAACTATGTCGGACTTGACAATGGTATCGTAGAGGGCCTGTTGCTCTTTTTCTACCCAATCCTTGGGCAAAGATAATGCATAGCCACCCTTACCAATGGCGATTTCAGCAGGAACACCCGTCTCCACGATCTTGGCACCCAAGCTCTTGGCATGTTCTGCAGCCTCGGGGCGAATATCGGCGGCATGCACAACTGCACCTAAGCGTTTTGCCGTAGCAATAGCTTGCAGACCGGCAACGCCCGCACCTAGCACAGTTACGTTAGCCGGTGGGATCATACCAATGGCAGAGCCAATCATCGGCACGAACTTGGGCACGCGGTTAGCAGCCATCAGCACTGATTTATAGCCAGCAACTGTGCTCATGGAAGTTAGCGCATCCATGGCCTGCGCCCGTGAAATTCTGGGAATGCCGTCTAGGGTGAGCGCAGTCACGCCTTTGGCGGTGAGGTTCTTGATCATTTCGTGGTTAGCTGGTGCTGCCGGGTGCAAGAAGGTGACCAGCACCTGCCCAGCTTTCATCATATCGACCTCATGCTTACCAGTTTGAGAGTTAAACTGCGGTTCTTTGACCTTCAGAACAACATCAGCACTACTGAAAAGTTCTTCTACGTCAGCTACAATAGCTGCGCCTGCGCTTTGATATTCCTCGTCGCTGAAGAAAGCGCCAAGTCCAGCGCCCTTTTCGACCAATACTTTAGCACCGTTGGAGACCATTTTCTTGACCGTTTCCGGAATAGCAGATACTCGTCGCTCACCGGGCATGATCTCTTTGGGGACAGCAAAAGTTAAGCCTTGAAACTGCATCGAACAAGACCTCCTCGAAAATTTTCCTGATAACTGCGGCCCGCCAGCCTAGTCATCGGTGTGGTAAGCGGCCAATCATAGTCGGGAGTTTACCAGTTTCTTTTTCTACATTTGCGGAAAGGATTCCTTCTTGTGCGCGTAAATTGGCCAGTGCCCCTACAGGTACTACATATAGCCGCCAGGCAGTCGTTAACCGCCTACACCGTGTGCTTCCCACCTACTTCGGCCCCCTAGCTCCTGGAGAACCGCAGGATAGACGATTGTTAAGGATTTGATACTTGCCCCGTTGGCAGCGGGTTTCCGTAGTTTATGCTGCGCTATGAGTTATAATGCAGCAGGATAGCGCCAACAGAAAGCGAAAGCATAGACAACAAAAGGCTTGCACATTCCGGAGGTTGCCATGACTAATAAGCGCATGCTACGCGGTACTTTTATTGTTGCCTTTATACAGAACCTGGCTATGACATCAGCTGGCGGCATTTTCCCTGTTTATCTGCGGACTCTTGGCGGCACCGAACTACTGGTTGGCATTGCCTTCGCTTGGTTCTCTCTGGTGCGGGGGTTCACTAGCTTAGTTTCTGGCCAAATAATCGACCGCCTAGGGAGGCGGTCTCTGCTAATCACTTCTTTAGTTGGCTTTGGTGCCGCTAACCTTGCTTACGCCTTGGCCAAAAGCCCGGTGCAGCTCACTGCTTTTCGCATTGTTCAGGGTTTGGCCGCCGGTTTATACTGGGTCGTTATTCTTTGCATGGTTGCCGATGCCAGCAGCACCGAAGAACGGCTAGGCAATATGACTCGTTTTAACATTTTCATAGCCATCAGTGGCATTATTGCTAATTGGATGGGAGGTTTTTTGGCCGAGGCGTTCTCGCCACGCCTTGTCTTTGTACAGAGTTGCCTCATGTTTGCAGCTGCAACTGTCTTCTCTTTGCAGTTTTTCCACGAAACGGACCAGCAACCCGGCAAAGCAGCTGTTAGCAAATTTAGTTTCGCTGCATTACTCCAAGTGAATAGTGGCGTAAAACGAGTCAGTCTGCTGGCGGGCATTGGCATGATTGCGGAAACCATTAATCTTATGGGCATGTCCCTCTATGTCTATGGAATCGGCGGCGGCTACCGAGATGTGGGCTTGATTGCCGGCCTGATTGTGGCCAGCGGCTTAGTCTGTCAACTGTTTGCCCCCGCCCTCAAAAGAAAATTGGACAGCAGGGGCATTATTCTTATGGTTTACCTTAGCAACGCCATTTTTCTTTTGCTACTGTTCTGGCGCAAAACCCTAACAGCTGCCTATTTACTATTTCCTGTAATTGGTGGCCTGTTTGCCCTAACCAGCCTGACTTGGCTGGCGCTGGCTCAGGACGCGGCCGAGGAGGGGCAAATGGGCGTCGCTACCGGTTTCTATCGTGGGACGCTAGACCTGACTAACGTGATTTACTATCTCGCCTTCGGGGCTCTCAGCGCCCGCTTTAGCGTTGCTCCGCTGTTGGCCGTTGCCGCCTTTGCTTTATTGGGACTTGCCTTCGCTGCTCAGCGACTATTATCTCAGCCAGGCGGAGAGATGGACCAGGCATATTCGGTGTCAACAAAGCCTAGCACCCCTTCTGTACGAGAACACTAATGGCTGTCTCAGCCCAACGCGCCTGCGGTGTGCTTGCTATGTGTCTCTCGCGACATCTTAAGATGTCGCTGCCGCACGTACTGTGGATGCGTATTGCTTACGCAATACACTAGCTGTAAGCACGATTGGAGCTTGCTCCTGTGCTCTAAGCAAGTACACCGCTGCCCCTCATAGTCGCAACTAGCGCTCTTTTGCTTAACCGTTAGTGCAACAGTTCCTTTCCCCAATTTATGTCTCATCATCCATAATATCTTCTGGAAGAATGAGCATCAGCTGCTCCCTGGTGGGGCGCTTTTCATTCACCAGGCGTACCGCTTGCTTACGGATGCCGCGCTCAATGAGGTTACGCACCAGGCGGGCGTTGCCGAAGTTCTCAGGTTCAAATTGGTAACGCTCAAACAGAATGCGAGTAAGCTTAGCCTTCGCGTCGGGCGAAAGCTTATATTGACGTTTATGTAGCATTACTTCCGCAATCGCTAAAAGCTCTTCAATGCGGTAGTCTTCGAACTCAATGATGATCGGGAAGCGAGATCGCAGCCCCGGGTTGGTGTCAATGAACTGATGCATCTCTTCCCGGTAACCAGCCAAAATGATAATCAGCTGTTCCTTGTAATCCTCCATGGCTTTGACCATGGCATCGATCGCTTCCTTGCCGAAATCTTTTTCTCCGCCCCGGGCTAGCGAGTAGGCTTCGTCTATGAACAGGATACCACCCAGGGCGCGGCGAATCTGCTCCCGGGTCTTCTGCGCTGTATGCCCGATGTACTCCCCTACCAGATCTGCCCTTTCAATCTCTGTCAGCTGTCCTTTTGGCAGAACCCCCATCTCCTTAAAGATGCGCCCTAATAGGCGTGCTACCGTCGTTTTGCCGGTGCCCGGATTGCCGAGGAATATCATATGCAGAACTAAGGGCTCAGTTACCAAATGCTGCTCTTCCCGGTGTTTCTGAATCTGAATAAAGGCCTGGAGTTCTTTTACCAACTTTTTGACCTTGGCTAGGCCGATTAGCGACTCTAGCTCGGTCATAATCTCTGCGAGAGAAACTTGTTTATCTGCTTGGACTGGAGTTGGCAAGGGATTGCGAGGCACTATTGTGCGTAA
>CALNBW010000368.1 GCA_937874815.1 uncultured Bacillota bacterium
AAATGACACCCCGAGTTTTAGCTTTAGGAGCTAGCCTTCGGGGTGTATTTTGTATCAGTCAATTGCGATCCCCCACCTTTGGTGGCCGCGGACAGCAAAGTCACATGATATAATAGGAGTAATCTTCTGGAAAGCGGGTGAGCTGATGGATATCTATAGTCGCATTGATGAGTACAAAGCGATAATCGACGTGCGTAGACCTTTTGAGGGTGACATGCTGGAACAGATCAAGAGTTATTACCGCATCGGGCTAACTTGGTCATCGAATGCTATTGAAGGGAATACGTTAACCGAAAGCGAGACAAAAGTGCTTCTTGAAGATGGCCTAACGGTAGGAGGCAAGCCACTGCGCTTTACTTTTGAAGCACTGGGCCACGCCAAAGCCTACGATTTCATGTTCACGCTCTTACATAACAACACGATTACCGAAGACGACGTGCTAACGCTGCATCGTTTATTCTATGAAGGCGTGGAGAGTGAGCATGCGGGCAGGTATCGCGACATAGATGTTTTCATTACTGGGTCCCACTATCCAGTAACACCGCCAAGCATGGTCAGAGAAGAGATGGAAGCATTATCTGAGTGGATTTCCCGGGAAAGGCCTCGATATCATCCAGTTGCGTTCGCCGCGCAATTGCACAAGAGATTAGTGTTCATTCATCCGTTTAAAGATGGCAACGGAAGGGTGGCTAGACTTGCTATGAACGCCGCCTTAATACAGGACGGATATTTGCTAGCCATCATTCCTCCAGTGCTCAGGCAGGAGTACATTGGCCTTTTAGAACTAGCGCACACAAATGACAAGCCATTTGCCGAGTTTATTGCGGAACGGGTACTGCAATCCTATAGGGAGATAACGAAGCTTTTGCATCTGTCTAACTGAGGAGGTGAAGGCGCTGTCTACTCGAAGGTTAGCAACAGCTCTGCTAACAATACTGCTGTTGTGCACTATTACGGCCTGTAGTGGTCAGCAAGAGGAGTTGCTGCGCCAGCAGCATCTTGTGGAGCAGTATATAGCAGAAACCGGCACTGGGGAGGCAGTGTTCTTGGTGCGCTTGGAGGACGGAACCACGGGCTGGGCACCAGCTTAGTACCCGACCAGTTCGCTAACAGAACCGGTGGACTTGCCCGCAAAAGAGTACAATCTTGTTCTCAGCGAATGTAGGCTGCTCCCTGACCCTGGTTTTTCCAC
>CALNBW010000369.1 GCA_937874815.1 uncultured Bacillota bacterium
TGGTACCCTCGGGGATCATCTGGCCGGTGGGGGATAAAACGTCACGCACAAACCTTAGCTCCAGGTTGTGCAATCCTGGCCTAGCTAAGTCAGCAGAGTGTTTGTTGAGCGACCGAGAGTTGATAGTAAAAACCATAGAGTTTATCTGCCCGGTTGATGGCATGTCGATGGTGCCTAAAATTCCAGCCCCCCGCATTTCGCTGGTCGCAGTTTCGATTGATGGGAGCTGGCAGGATACGTTATCAGCGATCTCCCGCCCCTCGGACAATAGTCTGTGGGCAATTACATTACCGGAGATAATCTGACTCATGCCTGCTCACCTCCAAACAGAGCTTGTAGGCCCTTGCTAGTATAGCGCACCACACCAGTAATGCTCTTAGCTGGTGGCGTAGTGGTTGTGGCGACATCAAAGACGAAGTCACCCTCGACAATGTCGCTAATAGGGTTGCTGGTCTCGATGAATGCGATCAGGGCATGCAATAAAGCCCCACGGCTGATCATGTTGTCCAAGTACTCCTGGTAGTCGTTCAGGATGGTGTCTACCTGGGCACGGCTTAGAGGCTTGTCCACAAGGATACCGTAGCGCAGCTGAAAATCGTTCATCAACTGGTAAAACATGCGCCGGCTGGAATCGAAAATATCCCGCGGCTCAAGGTCCTTGCCATAGACATAGGCGCCTGTGTGCGGACCCCATAGAATCCAGCGTCCACCCCAGAAGGTGGCAGTGCGGATACCCTGCTCGTTGAGCTGATTGGCTGTTACCTGGTCGAACTCAATGTCGGTACCATCAGCCAGGCAAAGCCCAGTGATAGAGATAGGCTTGTTGCTTGGAGTCTCATAGGGCAGATCACCGTTATCATGGTCAATCTGCTGCATGGCCACAGTCGTGAGTGTAGACAAGTGGAATATGCGGTCGCCTTTCTTTGCCATAGGCCAACAAGGAGCTTCACCAGCGCCAGTGTAGCCATTGGTAGCCTTCCATGCTACAGCCTCAGCAATAGTCTTAGCCGTAGTGGCATCTATGTTGGTATTCACAAATGCGTACCAGTGACCATTGATCTGCAATGCCGAGGCCTTTAGAGCAGAAGCAACTTCTGGCATGTGACTCCACGCTGGAGCATCAAGGATAGTCGGTACCATGTTCATAGTCTGATATACCAGGCTAAGTGCTTCTAGGCTACTAATAATCTCAGTCTCGGTGACTAAACTTGGGTCTACTGCATCAAACGTCACCGTCACTGGCGAAACTATCTTGCCAGTTAAGTCTTTGATCAGCACGCTAGCACCATCGGCCGCGTACTCAGCCGTAAAGTCAGTGCCTAGCACCTTACCTTCAATGGCAATAGTTTTTAGAATCATATCATCACGTTTGATAGAGCCTTGGCCATTGGCCAAAGTTACAGACTCGGTCTGGGCTGCAAGGCGTTGCGTGTCTGGATCGAGAGAGTTAATAACAACAATAGGGCCAACCGGCCCTACATCATTGCGAAAATGGGCATATATTGCCTCGCACAGGTCGTAGTCGGCCCAGTTATCACTGTAGCCAACCTGCGCTAGGGCGTTGCTCCAAGAACGCAGTAACACTGGCCTGTTTACAGTGCCGGCATAGTCGGCCAACTGATGCACCGGTAGCCGGCC
>CALNBW010000370.1 GCA_937874815.1 uncultured Bacillota bacterium
CAGGAATTGGTTACATATCGCAAGCTAGTCCTGCTATTACTTGTCGGGATTATTCCCACAGCCCTATTCGGCCTTGCCCTAGAACCACTTTTTGAGCAGCTGTTTGACTCCGTTAAGGCTGTAGGCCTAGCCTTGCTATTGACGGGAATCGTTCTGTTTAGCATTTCTCGCATGCGCCCAGGCAGGAGGGAGCTGGGGCAGATGACATTCCTCGATGCCATAGTAGTAGGTGTAGCCCAAGGGTGCGCGATTGTGCCCGGCTTATCGCGCTCAGGCATGACCATCAGTTCTGCTTTAGCCCGTGGCCTCAACCGCGATACAGCTACTAGGTTTTCCTTTCTCATTTCTATTCCCACTATCGCGGGAGCAGCTTTGCTCAACATAGGGGATATCATTAATTTCAGCATGGGGGAGCAAGGCGGTATGCTGCTGCTAGGGTTTATCGTGGCAGCTGTTTCCGGCGTAATTGCCATCAAAGTTCTAGTAAAATTGCTGCAGGAAGGCAAACTACAAGTGTTTGCTTATTATGTTTGGGCCTTAGGCATCTTTGTCCTGTGGCGCTCTTGGGGTGTGTAAGCATGCCTAAGCCTAAGAGACGCGCTACCCGGCGCAAGAAACAGAAATACCCGGAGTTATTGCTAGAGGTTATTGCTGTTGGTTTGTTAGCATTAGCTGCATTACTAGCATTCAGCCTCTGGCGTGGGGCCCAAGGCATGGGCTTATTCGGATTAGCGTTGCGCCGCATTTTCTTAGCGGCGTTAGGTACGCAAGGTAGCAGTCTGTTTGTACTGGTTGTTGCCTGGGTAGGCATACGGTTACTTTTTAAAGATAATAGTAGCAAGCCGAAGCTGGCAAAGTGGGAAATTCCCAGCAGCCTCTTATTGTTCTTAACCATTTTGACCGGGCTGCAATTACGGGTTGGTCTATTACCGATTCAGGCCTGGGCTAATGATACTGCCGGAGGTTTGGTCGGCAATGCCCTGGTCTGGACTCTGGCCTCTGTATTTGGCCCAGTCGGTGCCTGGGTAGTGCTAGGCTTCCTAGCTGTTATTAGTTTAATGGGGATAACCCATACTTCTTTGGCTAGCACTTTGCAGCGGTTCTGGAGCTGGCTGCGGAGTTTAACTGAACGAGACAGCGATGTTAAGGGGCAGGCGAGCAGGCCTAGCAGGCGCAAGGCTAGCGCCCCAGTGGTTGAGGTTGATGAGCTGGAAGCGGCACCGTCGTTAACTATTCAGGACTTCCGCGAAGAGCCGTCTGCAGCGGCCCCGCCAGCCGAAAATAGTGAACCAATTGCGCCTACTGTTGCATGGCCCGAACCTCCCGGCGACCTAGACGAATGGCAGGTAGAGCAGATTCCCCTTCCAGAAGCTACAGTGCTGGAAGCGGAGGAATTTCAGCTGCCGCCACTACGCTTACTTAGCCGGCCGCCGCGGACACGCAACCCTAAGAATACCCGTGATATTTACGATAATAGCCA
Organism: uncultured Bacillota bacterium; assembly: GCA_937874815.1. Lineage (GTDB taxonomy): Bacteria > Bacillota > UBA994 > UBA5500 > UBA5500 > UBA5500. Next base: position 1,481 of record CALNBW010000370.1, read on the forward strand.
GATCCTGGAGAAGACTCTTGACAACTTCGGTATCAAGGCAAAAGTAGTGCATGCTACGAAGGGCCCCGCAGTGACTCGCTACGAGATTCAGCCTGCGCCGGGCACCAAAATCAGTAGAGTGACTAGTCTGGCTGACGATATTGCCCTCAACCTGGCCTGTTCCGAAGTGCGCATTGAAGCCCCCATCCCGGGTAAAGCCGCTATCGGGATCGAGGTACCTAACCAATCAGTGGCGACTGTTGGCTTGCGGGATGTTTTAGAGAGTAAAGTTTTCCAGGAGGCTAATTCTGTTCTCACTGTGGCTCTCGGAAAAGATATAACTGGTGGGGCCATAACTGCTGATTTGGCTGATATGCCGCACTTATTGATCGCTGGTGCGACCGGTTCCGGCAAAAGTGTCTGCATCAATAGCATGATCACTAGCATCTTATTTAAGGCTAAACCGCATGAAGTTAGATTTCTGATGATTGATCCTAAGGTGGTGGAGCTGGCCTGTTACAACGGTATTCCCCACCTATTAGCACCAGTGGTTAACCAGCCCAAAAAGGCGGCAGCTGCCCTTAAATGGGCAACCGGCGAGATGGAAAAGCGCTATGGCATTTTCGCAAAATCTGGCGTACGCGACATCACCCGTTATAATGAGTGGGCCGCCAGTGCGGGCAAGGAAAAATTGCCCTTGATCGTGATCATCATTGACGAGTTAGCTGACTTGATGATGGTGGCCCGTGCAGACGTGGAAGACGCCATTTGCCGTTTAGCCCAGATGGCGCGGGCGGCTGGTATGCACCTGGTAATCGGCACCCAGCGGCCCTCCACTGATGTTATTACCGGCTTGATTAAAGCCAATATCCCTTCCCGCATTTCTTTCGCAGTTTCTTCAGCCGT
>CALNBW010000371.1 GCA_937874815.1 uncultured Bacillota bacterium
TTTGTCCCACCCGCCTTGAGGCGGTGCGGGACAAAACTCCGTCCCCTGTCCTGCCGTCCCTTTTTTATTTAGCAGTTAGGCGCAAGAACTCGTCTAGATCGGCCGTAACGAAATCGATAGCCCCCTGCCAGAAATCAGGCTGGGAGATATCTACCCCAAGGTGACGCCTTGCCAGGTCTTCCACACGCATACGACCGGTGTCCTGCAACAGAGCAGCATACTTACTACGGAAAGCAGCCCCTTCGGCGCGAGCCTGGGCATAAACGCCGGCACTAAAGAGATAGCCGAAGGTGTAGGGGAAGTTGTAGAAAGGAACGCTGGTGTTGTAGAAGTGCAGCTTAGACGCCCAGAAATGCGGATGGTATTCACTCAAGCTATTGGCATGGGCTTCCTTTTGAGCAGCAACCATCAGTTCATTCAGGCGAGGCACACTGACCATGCCTTGCTTGCGTTCAGCGTAGAAGCGCGTTTCAAACAAGAAGCGAGACTGGATATTCATCAGCAAGGCAACGCTGCGCTGCATCTTGTCATCAATCAAGGACAAGCGTTCCTGCTCATCGGTAGCCAAATCAGCCGCTGCGTCGAGGGCGATCAGCTCAGCAAAAGTAGAAGCCGTTTCCGCCACGTTCATGGCATAGCGCTGAGCCATTGGCGGCAGCTCATTCATCAGGTGCTGATGGTAACCATGCCCGAGTTCGTGGGCCAGAGTTGATAGGTTACCCATAGTTCCCGAGAAAGTGACGAAGATACGCGATTGTCTTGCCAAGGGGAAGCTGGTGCAGAAGCCACCGGCGCGCTTGCCAGGGCGGTCTTCCGATTCAATCCAGCGCTCATTGAAAGCCTTCGTCGCGAAGTCGGCCATTTCTGGGTTAAATTTATTGAACTGTTCTACCACAAACTGAGCGGCCTCATCATATGTTAGGCGGGTGTCGGAACTGCCGATAGGTGCGCTAATATCGTGCCAGCTGAGGCCAGGCAGGCCGAGCAACTCTTGCTTACGACGCAGATACTCCACTAGGCGTGGCTTGCGGCTGTCTACTGCACTCCACATGGCCTCTAATGTATCTAAGCTCATCCGGTTTTGTTCCATCGGCTCTTGCAGAACATTGTCCCAGCCACGAGCCGCATACAGATTAAGGCGATAGCCCGCCAGGTTATTGAGTGCTAAAGCACAACTATCGGCGACACTAGCCCAAGCTTGTTCCCAGCGCTCAAAAACATGCTGACGCACACTGCGATTGGGATTTGACATCCGGTTGGCTGCTTGTCCTGCCGAAAGATGAACGGTTTTGCCGTCCTGCTCAATGGGGATGGTCAAATGGCCCGACACTAGATTATAGAGTTGGGACCAACCATGATAGCCATTGACAGACAAGCTGTTGATCAGCTTCTCTTGCTCTGGCGGCAGCATCTGACCAGCCCGCTCTCGCCGTTCCTGTAAGTTATAGGCGATTGGAGCTAGCTCTTCTGAGGCAAGTAACTCCTGCCAACTGGCTTCAGGTAGCGCGGTAATTACCTCATCTAGGCTCGTCAAGACGGAGGCGTTGATTGCGCTTAACTGTTGCACCCGTCCCGCCAGAATCTGAGCCTCTCCATCCTTAACGTTTTGCGAGTTCAAACAGGATACGAAAGCACTGGCATGGCGCAAGCGACTACCGACATCCTGCACCTGGTTTAAGAGCTTCGCCCAGCCCTCTTGGCTACCGGTCTGGCTCCCCACAGCCGTAGCAACGGCCTGCAGGTCCAGTTCCAGGTCACTCAAAAAGCTGGCAAACTCAGGTGACTTACTTCCACCGGGGAAAAATACATCTAGATCCCATGTTTGTTCTAGGTTCTTTAACATATGCTCCCTCCTTCTAGTCTTCTACCTTCATTCTAGCTGTATATTTAGCTGCTGGCAAACATGCCCTGGCAAAAAAGAAAAAGGCACCTGGCGCGAAGGCTGCTGATACAGGTCGTGGTCCTGCTCGCGCGCGTGTGGCCTGGTACTGCAGGTAAGTGCTTAGCCATCGACTGATGCGGCCAAAACTCGCCTAAGCTCAAACAGTTGGCC
>CALNBW010000372.1 GCA_937874815.1 uncultured Bacillota bacterium
AGCGTGCTCACGGAGAGCGCAGCGAGCAAGGGAGGAGGCCGGTTGGCCGCAGCCTACGGTCGGGCGCTCAGTTTTAGTCTGAGTCACAAAGCGTTGGTAGCTGTGTTGGTAGTGGCATTGCTCGGCGGCAGCCTGTTCACATATCGGGCTATTGGGGGCGAGTTCATGCCAGCAATGGATACTAACGAGTTTAGCTTAAGTATCACCATGCCGCCCGGCGGGACTTCGGCCGAGCTGCAGACAGTCGTTGATGAGGTCGAAACAAAACTCTTGGCCGACCCCGATATTGAATTGCTAAGTACCAGTATCAACAGTTCCATGCTGGGTGCTAATCAAGGCGGGGGCCAAAGGGCCATCATGCTGGCTTCTTTGCGTTCTCAACCTACGCGTCCTACAGCCGAAATCGTTGCTGGTTTGCGCAACACCTATGCCGACTACACAGCCGCCAAAGTTGAGGTCAATGACTCTTTGAGCAGTGCGGGCGGTGGCGGGTCTGCTGGTATGGACTTCCTAGGCGGCGGCACCACAGTTCAGGTAGATATCAGCGGGCCAGAGCTCACAGAGCTGGCCGACTGGGCCGACCGCTTAGTAGCCAAAATGGAGGCTATCGATTATCTGAGCGAAGTGAAAAGCAGCTTAGGCAGTAGCCAGCCCGAGTTGCAGGTACAAGTTGATTTCGCTAAGGCTGGAGCCAAGGGCATTCCTGCTGCCCTGATTGGTAGCACAGTGCGGGCAGCTTTTCAAGGGGAGACGGTAACCCAGATCAGCCAAGAGGGCAAAGAACTGGGAGTAGTCGTTAGGCTGCGCCCAGAAGACCGGCAAGACGTGGCCGATCTAGAGAACTTAGTGCTCGCTTCCACTGGGGGCCAAGTAGTGCGCTTGGGTGATGTGGCTGAAGTGGTTAAAGCGGCTGGTCCCCGTCAAATTAACCGAGTCAATAACAGGCGTATGGTGAGCGTGACCGCTTCAGTAGCCAACACAACCGACTTGCGCACAGCAGAGAATGATTTGCTGGCAGTCATCGAAGACCTGAGCCTGCCCGATGCTTACCAGGCTAGCCTGAGCGGCCAGTTTGTAGAGATGGATAAGGCCTTTAATGATTTGCTGCTAGCGTTGGGCTTAGCAATTGCGCTGGTGTATATGGTCATGGCTGCCCAGTTCGAGTCTTTCTTGCATCCGCTCACCGTCATGTTCACGCTGCCCCTAGCAGCTATTGGCGTGTTATTTGCCCTGTTCATTGGGGGACAAAAGTTCAACGTGCCTTCCATGATCGGGGTCATTCTGCTCGCAGGTATTGTGGTCAATAATGCCATCGTGTTGGTAGACTATATTAACCAGCTGCGTAGACAGGGTCGCGGACTGCAGGAGGCTGTGGTAGAAGCGGGCCAGGCGCGCCTCCGCCCCATTCTCATGACCGCCTTAACTACGCTATTAGCCTTGATCCCGATGGCTTTCCGTCCTGGCGCTGGGGCTGAGATGCTACAGCCGCTCGCTGTTTCCGTGATGGGCGGGCTAGCAACCAGCACGCTCCTGACACTATTTGTGATCCCGGTTGTCTATGTCGCCTTAGAACAGCTTATCAGCAAGCTATCGCCAACTAGGGCTAACTAGACAAGTAAGGCGGGTAAGCTTAAACTGTAGGGGATAACATGGGGGTTAGCGCAAGGTCTCTTGTCGGAGCACTACTAACCCCTATCCCCACAGAGGAGGCAACGATGGAGCTGTTTGATCACGATATGTTAGAAGAATTAGCTGAAGGCGGCCTGCTGCGGAATATGGTGGCTGATACTAGCCTTGCTTATCAGCTAAATCGTCTTTCCAAGGCCGAGCTAGTAGAAATACGGCAGCAGCTAGACCTCAAAGGCGTGAGTAAGCTGTCGAAGCAACAGTTAGCGGAGGCTTTGCAGCAAGCCATAGTTGAGGCTTTGCCAGCTCAACTGCAACTGCTAGATGAGCTTACTTACGAGGACCTGCAGGCCCTGGTAAAAAGGAGAGGCCTGCTGAAAGACCTGGCAGTCATTCCCCCCACCACACTGGTCCTACTGCGCCGGATGGGGCTGGCCTTTACTGGCGTACTGGCAGACCAGGGCTTAGTGCTGATCATGCCCCGGGAGGTACTTCAGCCTTGCCGTCAGCTGCTTAAAGACGAAGCCCTACGTAAAACTGTCATGAATAACCAAAAGGTGTTGCTAGTGTGCCGCGGCCTAGTGGCCTACTATGGAGCAGTGCCGGTGGGTCAGTTACTACAGATGATAGAAGCGATGGGGATTGCTGTGAGCGAACCTCATTTCTCTAACTTATTAAGAACCGTTGGCGCTAGCAATGGCTATATTGATTACATTGATGATATCGTTTGCGATAAACGGGTTATCTTTATGGAGGAAATCCTGGCAGAGCACCTGTCAAAGAAAGAATATGGTTTCTACCCGGTTAGTTTGGAGCAAGCGCTGATGGCAGCGCAGCAAGTATATATTGATTGGACAGACGCCCACCGCCAGCTCTTTGATTACCTGTTAGATGAACACCAGCTGGATGAAGAGGAAGCCGCAGAGGAGTTAATGTTCCTTGTTTTTGTCCTTAACAATCGGGTGCCTATCCCTAGCTTCTTGCAGCGCTTAGATGAACGGAAGATCAGACTACGAGGTTTTGCGGATACGATCGAGTTCCTGACTTTGCTGGAGGACGCCTATCAGCACACCCGGCTCTGGTGTTACCAGGGCTACACCCCAGCTGAAATGCAGGCGCTAATGTCCCGCCCTCGCCTGCGGGTGTTACCATCCCTGGCTGAATGCCCAGGTAGCAGTGAATAGCAAGCTTCCGCTTGGCAGAGGAGCGCACTTATGAGCAAGAAAATCTTAGATAACTTGGTTGGTGAAGAGCGGTTACTGATTGCCACCGCTTGCGACAAAGCTGCGCAAGCAGTACAGCGTCAGCAACCCTACTTCACCACTTTTTTAGACCCGGGGCAAAGGGCTTTACTCAGCCAGTATGACTACCTCTGGGATGCCACTATGGACAGCTTTGGTGGTTATGCCGAGGCAGAGCGACAGATCGTCGCTTTTAGCCCCGGGCTAGTTGACTATCCACTGCAGTATCCGCTAGTTGCTGTCGCCGTAAGCGGTAACTTTAATTTTGCCACTGTGACCCACCGCGACTATCTAGGGTCCCTGCTGGCTCTGGGAATCAAACGGGACACGGTTGGAGATATTCTAGTTGGTACTGCTGGATGCCAATTGGTGCTGCAGCAAACCATCGCTAGCTATGTTTTAGCCAATTGGCAGGCAGTGGGCAAGGTGGGCATTAAGGTAGCTGAGATACCGGTGGCGGAGCTAAAACCCCCGGAACCAAAAATTGTGTGGCGCCAAGCCACGGTGGCCAGCTTGCGTTTGGATGCAATCGTGGCCGTGGCCTACGCCATTTCTCGCACCCAGGCGGCTACCCTGATTCGTGGGGGCAAATTCAAACATAATTTCGTGGTAGAAACCCGTTGCGATAAAACAGTTGCAATCGGGGAAACCCTATCGTTAGCCGTGCAGGGGCGGGCCCAGCTGCGCGAAATCGGCGGGCAGAGCAGGAAAGGGCGCTGGTATGTGCAAATCGCTCACTTTGTATAAAGGATGCAGGATTATGTCTCACAACGGAGAAATGTTTCGCTAGGCGAAAGTCAACTCGCCAGGTTAAAAAAAGGAGGCAAACATATGAACAAACAAGCGATGAAAGAGAAACTTTGTGCTGCAATTGATGCTCGTCGCGATGAGATTATTGCCATCGGGACTAAGATTTTTGAGAAGCCAGAACTCGGTTATAAAGAAGCGTTCGCTGCCGATGTCGTGAAGCAAACTTTTGCAGACCTAGGATTAGAGTATCGTTCTGAAATTGCCCTCACCGGCGTGCGTGCCGAGATGAAGGGGAGAGACAGCAAAGTCAAAGTAGCCGTGCTCGGCGAACTCGATGCCGTTGTCTGCCCCGAGCATCCCCACGCCGATCCCCTAACGGGTGCCGCCCATAGCTGCGGCCATAACGCCCAGGTCGCCGGCATGCTGGGTGTGGCCATGGCCCTGAAAGACACCGGCCTCATGGATGAGTTGGACGGCGATGTGGCTTTCATGGCTGTTCCAGCTGAAGAATTCGTTGAACTTGAATACCGTAACAAACTGCGCAACGAAGGGAAAATCCAGTTCCTCGGTGGCAAGCAAGAGCTAATTGCCTTAGGCGAGTTTGATGATATTGATGTCACCATGATGTTCCACTCGGCCACTGGCGAGCGCAAAATTGCTATTGGCGGTGGCAGCAATGGCTTCATCGGCAAGCTGATCAAGTATATCGGCAAAGAAGCCCACTCCGGCGGCGCGCCGCATCTGGGCATTAACGCTTTGAATGCCGCCATGCTAGGCCTAATGGGTATCCACGCCCAGCGGGAGACCTTCCAGGATAAGGACCACATTCGCGTGCATCCCATCATTACCAAAGGCGGCGACCTAGTTAACATCGTGCCAGCCGACGTACGCATGGAGACATATGTCCGGGGCACTGAAATGGATGCCATTATTGACGCTAGTGCCAAGGTGGATCGGGCCCTACGGGCCGGAGCCTATGCAGTTGGTGCTGAAGTAGAAATCGTGCAGTTGCCTGGTTATCTGCCGCGCTATCAGGCTGATGCCTTGAACGATATGTTCTATGAGAATGCAGTGGCACTAGTCGGCGAGGACGAGGTTTCGCTAGGCGGGCACGGCGCTGGCTCCAGCGATATCGGCGATGTCAGTGCTATTATGCCCACCATTCATCCCTATGTCGGTGGCGTAACTGGCCAGGGCCATGCTAGCGACTATGCCATTGCCGACCCAGAGCTGGCCTATATCGTCCCGACCAAGTTGATGGCCATGGGCCTGGTTGACCTGCTCGTAGATGGTGCCGCCGGCGTCGCCAAATGCCAAGCCGACTTTCAGCCCCTTTACACCAAAGAGACCTACCTCCAAATGTGGGCAGACCTGCTAAACAACTAACCCGGGACAGAGGGACGGAGTTTTCGCCTGCAAAAATTTGGATGGGACAAAACTCCGTCCCCCTGTCTTACGCCTTTGGCTAAAGGAGAATGCGCACCCCTTGGCGAATTAAGGCAATCAAAGCATATCTCGGGGGTGTAAACACATGCAAAAAGTAGCGCTTGTTGGTGCTGGAGCGGGCGGGCGAGCGATCTTGGCCGCATTAGCAACTTTAGACACGGCTCAGGTAGTCGGCGTAGCCGATCTGCGCCCGGATGCTCCGGGCATAGTTTTGGCCCACGACTTAGGGATTCCTACTACGACGGATATAGATACCCTTATAGCCCGCGCCGACCTTAATGTGATCATCGAGGCAACTGGTCGTGCCGATGTTCTCTCACGTCTGCAGCAATTGAAGCATCCAAAAACACAGTTAATCGGTGCCGAGGCCGCCCATCTAATGATGGACCTAGTCAGCTCTCGCGAAAAATTGGTAGATGCTATGGCCCATCGCGCTCGCAATGCGGAGCGCCTAGCCAAGCAGGCAGCAGACGTTAGTGATCGCATCAGTAGTGCCATGCAGACCCTGCAGACAACGTCCACCGAATTAGCCGCCTCCGGCCAACAGCTGTCTGCGGCCGCTACCCAGACCGAGCAATCCTTAGGCGAAGTGGAAGAAGTACTCGGCTTCCTGCGCCAGGTAGCTAACAAAACGCGAATGATTGGCCTAAACGCGGCCATTGAGGCAGCCCGTGTAGGTGAGCAGGGGCAAGGTTTTGCCGTAGTCGCTAGCGAGGTGCGCAAGCTAGCGCAAACAAGCAACGAGTCGGCCGAAAACATCAGCGTCTCCCTGCAGCAGACACTCGATTCTGTTAAGGCTATTCTCGAGGGTGTTGTGTCTTCTTCCCACGTGGCCGAAGCGCAAGCTGCTGCGACCTCAGAGGTAAATTCTGCTTTGCAACAGTTGGCGGAGCTCATTCAAGAGCTGAACGCCGCTGCGGGACAACTTTAATCAACCCCGCTTTATACTCTTGGCATTCCCTGTCCATTCTGTTCCGTGAGGCCGTAGGCCAAGCGGACTTTTCTTTTTTTGCTTCCGGGGCAAATTACTAGCGATAGGTTACTGACACTTTCTCGCTTGGGTTCAGTCTATATCACTGAAACAATGCTTTTGCCACGACAAGGGGGAAATGAAATTGAGCAACTTACATATAGTCACCGACACAGCCGCTAGCTTGCCACCTGAAGCCCTGGCCGATTTGCCACTAAGCGTTTTACCCATGTGGGTGCAAGTGGCGGATCGCAGTCTGCGCGAGGGTGTAGATATTGACAGCACGGGCCTCTATGAGCTGCTGCAGCAGGGAGCCCTGCCCACAACTTCGCAACCCTCGCCGGGCGATTTCCTGGAGGTTTTTCAGCCGCTGGTAGACCAGGGCAAGTCTGTCATTGCCGTCTTAGTTACCGCCAAAGCCAGTGGCACCTGTGCCAGTGCGCGTATTGCCGCCGATATGTTGCCGCCGGGGGCAGTAACTGTTTTTGATAGCGCCACCACTGCCATGGGCACCGGGCTGCAAGCCATTGCTGCGGCAGAAGCGGCCCGTGCTGGCAAAGCACTGCCCGAGATCTTGGCCCAGCTGGAGGAACTGCGTGACAGCAACAGGGTATACTTGGCTGTCCCTACCCTGCAGCATCTACGCCGTAGTGGCCGAGTTAGCAACGTGCAGGCGCTGTTAGCCGGTTTTCTAAATATCAAAGTCGTATTAACTGCCACC
>CALNBW010000373.1 GCA_937874815.1 uncultured Bacillota bacterium
GTAACCTAGCAGTAGAAATCCTGAGGAAACTGCTTGCTGAACAGGTGTCGTTATACCGCAGGACGAATCTCGTCAAATCTGAGAAGTTCTCTGAAATGCTCTCTAGGGCCATGAAAGCGTATCTAAACGGCATGCTTACTAACGAAGAAGTCATCGCGGAACTTATGAAGATGGCTAAGGATATGGCCAACGCCCAAGCAGAAGGCGATGTGCTTGGTCTAACTCAAGAAGAGTTGGCGTTTTACGATGCGTTAACTCGTCCCGAAGCGGTGAAGGATTTCTACCGAAACGAGGAGCTTGTGGCGATGGCGCACGAACTAACCGATATGTTGCGTAAGAATCGCACCATTGATTGGCAGAAAAAAGAATCCGCCCGTGCCGGCATGCGCCGCATGGTCAAGAGATTACTGAGGAAGTACAAATATCCTCCAGAGGGGATGGAGGACGCAATCGCTACCGTCATCGGACAGTGTGAAATGTGGGTGGATGACTAAGTAGATTGCACAAGGCCTGTCGGAGACCACTGCTTACGCCCACCTCATGGCAAGGTTGCACGGGGAAATAAAGCTCAGCTCGAACACCGCGCCTATACTTAAAGAAAGGGTGATCTCATGTATACGTTTTCTATCGGAGTTATACTGGATTCTTTTCGCACCGACATTCCTACGGCCTTGGCCAAAGCTGCGGCCATGGGCGTGCAGGGCCTTCAGGTCTACGCCACGCGGGGGGCGATGTCGCCAGAGGAGCTGGTTGGCAGTAAGCGGCGAGATTTCTTGCGCCAGGTGCAGAGTCATGGCCTAACCATTTCTGCCCTGTGCGGAGATCTGGGACAGGGTTTTACTAATGCCCAGGCCAACCCTCGCCTGATTGAAAGGTCAAAACGCGTTTTGGATTTGGCCAAGGAGCTAGACACAAACATTGTGACTACGCATATCGGTGTGGTTCCGGCCGACCCTAACTGCGATCGCTACAAGATCATGCAAGAGGCTTGCCACACCCTAGCTGAATATGCAGACATGATGGACGCACACTTTGCCGTCGAAACTGGCCCTGAGACGGCAGAGCGTCTGAAAGGTTTCCTAGATGGGCTAGGCTCTACCGGCGTAGCCGTCAACATGGATCCGGCCAATTTGGTGATGGTTACTGGCGACGACCCAGTGGCGGCTGTATATACCCTACAAGACTACATCGTGCACACCCATGCTAAAGATGGCCGCAAGCTGCGGGATGTGCCGGCTGAAGTAATCTACTCGAATGTGGATTCTGCCGTGCAGGAAGGGGCTGCGTTTATTGAACTACCTCTGGGGCAGGGAGACGTCGATTTCCCCAATTACCTGAAGGCGCTCCATGACATCGGGTTTGAAGGTTTTTTGACTATCGAGCGGGAAGTAGGGGAGAACCCAGAGCAAGACATTGCACTGGCGGTTGCCTTCCTGCAGCAACAGATCCGCTAGGGGAGGTAGAGCTATGGACAAACTTAAGGTTGGTATTGTTGGCACTGGGAGCATCTCCACTTTGCATATTGAGTCATATTTAAAGAACCCAAATGTAGAGCTTTACGCCTTCTGCGATATCAACGAGGCCCAGCTGTCCAAAATGGCCCAGAAATATGGCATCAGCCGCACCTTTAGCGACGTGCACGCGATGCTCGAGCTAGAGGAGCTAGATGCAGTTAGCATCTGCACCTGGAATAGCGCCCATGCTGCTTGCACCATTGCTGCACTGAATGCCGGTAAGCACGTGCTTTGCGAAAAGCCGATGGCTATTTCGGCCCGGGAAGCCGTTGCTATGCAGGAGGCCGCTCGAGCCAACAATCGGCTACTGATGATTGGCTTTGTGCGCCGCTTTGGCAATGACTGTGCTATCCTGAAAGATTTCATCGACGTCGGTTACTTTGGCGACCTGTACTATGCCAAAGCTACTTACCTGCGCCGCCACGGCAATCCCGGTGGCTGGTTTGGCGATAAGTCTCGTTCAGGCGGAGGCCCCCTCATCGACCTCGGCGTGCATGTAATTGACCTGGTTCGCTACCTGATGGGTAACCCCCAACCAGTGTCTGTCTATGGTGCCACCTGGCAGAAGCTCCTAAATCGACCGCATATTATCGGCAAGGTGGGCTATACATCGGTATCCAAATCTAGCGACGATATCTGCGACGTAGAGGATTTGGCTACAGCGCTGATTCGTTTCGATAATGGGGCCGTTCTGGCGGTTGAAACCAGCTTCTCCTTAAATCTCG
>CALNBW010000374.1 GCA_937874815.1 uncultured Bacillota bacterium
TTTAGCCATTCCATCCTTACAGTCTCTATGTTGAATTTATTGCTGGGCAGATCATCATAAGGATAATACAGGTATATGGTTCTATCGCCAAACCTTTTGTCACTCATGGAATCAACTCCGACCCTAACCATGTCGCTAGACAACGAACCCCCTGAAATAACATACAAGTTAGCCCTATATCCCTGGTTGGGAGACTCTACTGTATACTGATAATCGCCTTTTCCTTTTAAAAGACATAAAGGCGGGTTGATGAGGAGAAACGAGACAAAAAGCAACATGGCTAATACGATTAAGGCGCATACCAAACAGACCTTTGCCGACCTTTTCATCCTATCACCCTCAAAAGGCCAACTACCAGAATACCCCTTCACCAAAGTCTATATTAACATCACGAATACCATCATTTATCGCTATTTGGTCATTTGGATCATCAAAATAGCTAGACATGAATTCCCAGTGCGAGGTGCCAGACCATACTTGATAAGCGCCAGCGGCAACTCGGAGAACAAAGCTCGAATACCCTGCTACAGTCCCCATATAGCCATAATGATGATTTCCAATATATTCGCCATCTCTTAACTGATATAGAAAGCTATACTTCGTATTCACACCCAACGGTATCTTTAGGTCCCAGTCCCCTCCCGATCTTACTTTGCTCGCAAAATATGCAGCCCTATACCCTTCCGCTAGAGGAAGCGCGTCCTCTCCTAACTTCCAATCTGTCAAGATCCCCAGATAATCCTGATACAACTGTTCTGCCTCCAGCCGATTCTGCACATAAGTAGCGCGCAACCTAAGGTCTGTACCATCAATAACAGGTGTGCTGTCTAAACCAAGAGTCTCTAGTAGGTAATCGCACATTTCTAAAGTCAGGATGTTTTGCCGGATAAAACTGGCTTCCCTGTTTCTAATCGCCATCAGTTTACACAGGAATAACAAATCCTCATCGCTTGCACCTTCTATCGAACTCAGCAGTTCGCGGCACCATAACTCCTCCGCATTTAATGAGAATTCTATATCCATTCCTGGAGTCATTTCTATTTCTGCCAGAATAATGTCCCTAACATCGGAGTATTCGCTATACAGATTTCCAAAATCGCTACTACCCAAGGTTTCTGCGTATCCGATTGTGCCAAACGACATCAACATGATCATTACCATAACCAAACCAACTATTCTTCTCACAAATATCCTCCCCTTCTCAGCAAAATGGTGTAAAGTGCCCATATCCGCTAATATGATAGATTTATCCAAATCCATCATCTATGCCCCACATACGGAAATAGAAAAGCTAGCCCATGCCGCTACCCGTTTTACAGCCCACCACAGCAGGTAGCAGACTATCCAATGGCATCTTTATGACTGAGAAATACTAATTCCTCACGACGCTATATCTAATCCTGTCTTAACTATTCTGCATGGAGCAGCACTTTCCTTCCTAATTCATGCAAAGCGTTAATTTTTCTTTACAACCATTTTGAGCAGCCTTTTGAGCTTTCCATTTTCAGAGCCATAAAATGGCCTAATGATTATTTACCTAAGCGTGCCGCAGTAGAATATACTCTGCTCAATCCAGCCCGCCTCGAAACAGCTGCCATACTACAGAAGACAAGGTATGATACTTGTTTTTTCCTATTGACGAAAGACAAGGGTATTACCACCTGAAAAACTAGGCGGGAATACCCTTGTTTCATGTTAATCTAGTCCCCATAGGCCCACTGCGCGAGAGTTCTCCAGTCTCTGATAGCAGCAAATTGCTGTTTCCGCGACTAACCTGTTCTAAGCCCCGTTGGAAGAGCAGTAATTAACGAAACAGACCAACCAGTTCATTTTTCCAATGTGGAACAGTCTGGCGCCGTGTTATTTCCTCGAAACTATCATAACGCTGGTCAATAAACTATTCGAAAAAGTCCTCTGGCAAAAAGCTTTAAAAACGGCTGACACTACTAGGCGAATAACACCTGAACCTTTTTCAGGCCCTGTTTCTATACTCCGAAACAGCGATGGTTATTATGTCGTGCAGAGATCTGCTGAGGGAGTTTATGTGCGCTTCGCCGATCTGACTGGGGAGGAAACCTCGAGGGCAGAAGTGGTATTGTCCCGGCTCTGGCGGGGTCATCTCAGCAGTACAGCCATGCTCTTAAGGATACCTGGCTGCCGGAATCGAAACAGGGGTTCCGGACGAGGTAACTATGCTATCAAGCACTGGTGAATGTCTGTTCAGCGTTAACCTGCCAGCTCCTGTTTATGCGACATGTGTTACTAGCGATTGGGGCAACGAGTCCTATTGGTGTCTTTCTGGGGTTGGCGAGGCAATAGGCCCCATATCAAAAAACGCCCTGTATAAGGTTGATTCGCAAGGCGCAGAACTACGTTTCGATGGGGTAGCATATCAGGGACCAACAAGCCTCCTGCCAGTTTCAGGCTATGCCCTTATTTGCGGATACGATGATGGGCAGTTGCACCTGGTGGATGCCAGCGGAAGCATACGATCGGTTACGTTTGCGAAGGCCGGTGAATTCCTAAACCCGATGCTTATGTGTGTAAATAACGGCGTTGCCTATATAGCTGTGCGTCGCAACTATGGCCCTGACTACGACACCATATTAGCCGTCGATTTAGGCTTAAAATGACAGCTAGAAACTAAAATGAACACAGAATAGGATATTGGGGCTGTCGCGCACGTATAAGAAAACGTTTTGCGACAGCCCCAATACCCTGTTTCATATTACGCAGTTAGTCTTTTTTCTTGAGCGCGGCCTGGGCTGCGGCTAAGCGAGCGATGGGCACGCGGTAAGGTGAGCAACTGACGTAGTCTAGCCCTATCTCGTGGCAGAACTCGATCGAGTTGGGGTTACCACCATGCTCGCCGCAAATGCCTATGGAGATTTCGGGCTTGGCGCTGCGTCCTCTTTCTACGGCAATGCGCATCAGTTCGCCCACGCCTTCACGGTCGATGACAGCGAAGGGATTCTCGGTGAGAATGCCGGCTTCTAGATACTGAGGCAAGAATTTACCCTCAGCGTCATCACGGCTAAAACCGAATGTGGTCTGTGTCAGGTCGTTAGTACCAAAGGTGAAGAAGCCTGATTCGGCCGCGATTTGGTCTGCTATGAGGCAGGCGCGTGGCAGTTCGATCATGGTGCCCACGTGGTAGTCGAGCGTCACGCCGGTTTCGGCCTGCACCGCATCGGCTATCTGGGTAACTTCTTGTTTGAGCAAGGTCAACTCCTTGATGTTGCCCACTAAAGGTAGCTCTACTTCTGTGGTTACCTGATGGCCTTCCTGCACAAGCCGGGCCATTGCGTTGAAAATTGCCCGCGCTTGCATCTGATAAATCTCGGGGAAGGTAACGCCTAGGCGGCAACCACGGTGCCCCAGCATTGGGTTAAATTCGGAGAGGCTACGCACCTTGGCCAGCAAGGCCTCCTTGGCTGCTAGCTCCTCTTTGTCTCCATCGGTCAGTTTTAGCGTGGTAATATCCACTAGCAACTGCTCTGCCTGCGGCAAGAACTCGTGCAGTGGTGGATCTAGCAGGCGGATGCAGACTGGGTAGCCAGACATGACTTTAAGGATGCCATAGAAGTCGTCCTCTTGCATAACTTGCAGTTGCTCTAGGGCAGCTGCCCGCTCCTCTTTATTCTCGGCCAAAATCATGCGTTGGGCTAGGGGTAGCCGGTCTGTTGCCATGAACATATGCTCAGTGCGGACTAAGCCAATGCCCTTGGCCCCGAATTCTCTCGCCTTAAGGGCATCGGCCGGTGTATCGGCATTGGCGCGCACCCCGAGGCCGGGAACCTCATCGGCCCAAGCGAGTAAGGTGTTGAAATCGGCACTTAACTCGGGCTCTATCATTTTGATCTCGCCAGCCATTACACGGCCGGTTGCGCCATCGATAGAGACGATGTCGCCCTTCTTGAATACACGGCCATCGGCTGTGAATTGTTCGCTAGCATAGTCGATTTTAATTGCTTCGCAACCGCTGACGCAGGGTTTGCCCATACCGCGGGCTACTACGGCGGCGTGACTGGTCATACCACCGCGGGCAGTGAGAACGCCTTCGGCGACTACCATGCCATGAATATCGTCGGGAGTTGTTTCCGTACGAACAAGTAGCACCTTGTGGCCTTGCTGACCAAGGGCCTCGGCCTCATCAGCATCAAATACTATAGCTCCATACGCTGCCCCCGGGGATGCCGGTAGTCCTTTTGCTATGACATCAACAGTAGCTGCTGGGTCTATCCGACGATGTAACAGCTGGTCTAGCTGAGCGGGCTCAACCCTGAGCAGCGCTTCTTCCTTGGTTATGGCTCCTTCCTGCACCATTTCCACCGCGATGCGGATGGCGGCGGCAGTGGTCCGCTTGCCCGATCTAGTCTGTAAGATATAGAGTTTGCCCTTTTCAACGGTAAACTCGATGTCCTGCATATCATGATAGTGTTTTTCTAAAATGCCGCAGATACGTACGAATTCTTCGTAAATCTTAGGCATGTCGTTGGCTAAGCTGGCAATCGGCTCTGGCGTGCGAATACCGGCGACAACATCTTCGCCTTGGGCGTTAATCAGATACTCGCCATAGATTCGCTTCTCACCGGTGGCAGGGTTGCGGGTAAAGGCTACGCCGGTGCCACTGTCGTTACCCATGTTACCAAAGACCATTGTCTGCACGTTAACAGCCGTGCCCAAATGGTCAGGTATGTTGTTGATCTTACGATAGACAATAGCACGCTGGTTGTTCCAAGAACCGAACACTGCGCGCACTGCCATCAGTAGTTGTTCAAAGGGTTCCTGCGGGAACGCCTGCCCAGTTCGCTTAACCACAACCTGCTTGAAGCTAGCAACCAGTTGTCGCAAATCTGCTGCCGGCAGTTCATGGTCAAATTGGACCTGTCTATTATGCTTAAGCTCGGTTAGAATTGCTTCAAACTCATATTGCTCAATGCCCAGCACTACATCGCTATACATCTGAATAAAGCGCCGGTAACAGTCAAAGGCGAATCTTTCATCGCCCGTGGCCTGGGCTAGGCCTTCCACGGTGCGGTCATTGAGACCCAAGTTCAAAATAGTATCCATCATGCCAGGCATGGAAATAGCTGCGCCGGAACGTACAGAAACAAGCAGAGGATTGGCATCGTCACCAAAGACTTTGCCCGTGTCATGTTCTAGCTTCCGCAATTCGTCCTGCAATTGAGCTTCCAATCCCTCTGGGAATTGGCCCTCGCCTGCCAGGTATTCATTACAGGCCTCGGTGGTGATAGTGAGGCCTGGAGGCACTGGGAGACCAATACTGGTCATAATCGCTAAGTTTGCTCCCTTACCTCCTAAAAGCATTTTATCTTTTGTTTCCGTTGCGTCGAACGCATAGACATATGTCTTACTTTGCATGCCTTTCCCTCCTGTAATGGATTTCTAGCACCTTACTAGCGGTCTCTTCAACTGCTCGATTGGTGACATCGATCACGGGACAGCCTAATTTCTTCATGACAGCTTCTGAATACTCCAACTCGGCCAGAATACGCCGTAGGCTAGCGTAATCGGCATTAGCTGCCAGCCCCAAGGTTTTTAATCTTTCAGCGCGAATTTCGTTGAGGAAATTGGGATTGATAGTGAGGCCAACGATACGGCCTGGCGGCAACTCGAATAATTCTTGCGGCAGCTCCACCTCTGGCACTAAAGGCACATTTGCTGCCTTTACGCCTTTGTGAGCTAAATACATGCAGACTGGAGTCTTTGAAGTGCGAGAGACACCAATCAGCACTATCTCTGCCCTCAGAATACCGCGGGGATCCTTCCCATCATCGTACTTGACAGCAAACTCTACTGCCTCCACCTTGCGGAAATACTCTTCATCCAACTTGCGTAACAGCCCAGCTCGCATCTGGGGTGTTTCCTTAGCAACATCTGACATAGTCTGCAGCATCGGCCCCATGATATCAATTGTGGGGACATCATATTCTGCTGCCGCACTAACCATTTCCTGCCTGAGCTCGTCAACCACCAGTGTATAGGCAAAAATACACCGTTCTTTTGAGGCTTCGGCCACAATTTTCCTAATGTACTGCCTGTCATTGACATACGGCATGCGGACAATGTCCATTTCTGTACCGTAAAATTGACTGGCCGCCGCCCTTACCACAAACTCGGCAGTTTCTCCTAAGGCATCGGAAACCACATAAACCTTGATCCGGGAACTCTCAGTGGGAATAAGCGCCCCCTCCTTTAATGGCCCGTAACGCTAAAAGCGTTACGGGTTATTGTGCAGCCTATATTAGTGCCTTTGCCTTAATTGTGCCATACTATATCGCAATCATTATATACTATTTACTTATTGATGTCCTGTTTAGAAACAAAAACTAAATGCTGCTGCTTCCTTGTAGAAGCTGGGGCTTTGGCTGCAAAGGTTAGAGCCCGGGTTGGACAAACATCAACACACTCCAAGCAGCGGACACAAGCGCTGCTGTTTTGCTTTATTTGTGGCTGCAAGGCGGCCTTGCACTGGCGAGCACAAGCGCCGCAGTCAATACAACGCCCGTGATCCAAACGCAGCCGCCAAATACTCAGCCCGTTGAGTAAACCGTAGAAGGCTCCTAGAGGGCAAAGCACTCGGCAAAAGGGCCGCCAATAAAAGACAGCGGCAATTAGCACCAGGACTAGCACCAGTAGCTTCCAGCTAAACAACCAGCCGACTAAGGCAGCTAACTGGGGGTTCATGCTTACTAAAGGAATACCCCCAGCTAACGTGCCCGCAGGGCATACATATTTGCAGAAGTAGGGCTCGGCCAAGCCCGTTATATCGCGCCAGAAAAATGGTAGCACTACAGTAAGCCCTAATACCACAAACTTCATTTTTTCTAGGTAGCGCGGCAGCCGGCGGCGGCCCTGCTTGCCGCGATGCACCAGCTCCTGCACCAGGCCAAAAGGGCAGAGCCAGCCGCAGACAAAACGCCCACCGAGAGAACCAACTGCCAATAAGAACCCTACTAGATACAAAGACAGCGTTCGGCTAAAGCCAGCCGCCATTGACTGAAACGCCCCCACAGGGCAGGCCCCTAAGGCACCGGGGCATGAATAACAGTTGAGAAATGGCACACAGGCTGCCTTCAGCTTACCCTGATAGATCCTGCCCTGTAGCCAGCCTGGCAGATAACTATTGCTAAGAATAGCTGCAGCCCATTGACTGAGTTTACGCTTCTTCATCGCGGACAATCCCTAGCCAATGCCGATGCACTGCAAGCAGATAGTAATGGCCTTCTCCAGCACTTGCAGGGCCTCCTGCCGCAGCAGGCCGAACAGCATTAGCACAACACCTAGCCCAAAGAGCAGTTGGCCAGATTTCTCTCGCAACATACATCCCCCATTTCTCTAGTTTCCCCGGACATGGACAAAAACAGGCTTCTATTCTGCTAGCAAGGTAGTTAGTAACGGCATAACTGTCGCTTCATAGGTGTCGCCACCCCAACCCAGCTGAGCAAAGGCAACTCTGCCCTCTTTATCTATGATCAAGACAAAAGGAACAGCCGTAACACCATATTGCCCACCTATTTTGTAGTCCTGGTCGTGTATCACTATGGCCTCCAGCTGATTACTATCAAAGAAATGCTCTACATCGGAGGTTTTGCCAGAGGCAACTACGTAAAGATCAACACCTTGTTCGCGCAGATCTGCTAATTCTGGCTGCAACTGCAGCATCTCTGATACGCAGGGGCGTCAGCCGGGTGAAAAGAACGAGAGCATACGCACTCGGTCCTGGCTATCAGCGCTAAATGATACCGCCTCGCCACTATATAGATCCTTACCCTCAAAAGGAATCACCGCAGGACGCTCTTCAACTGGCAGCAGGGTGCCTTCTTGTACCTTGAACGGTTGCTGTCCTTGTTTAGGCGCTGCTGGGCTGCAGCCTGCCACCATTACGGCCGCTAACAGCAACAGTAGCATCGGTGCCATCTTTCTGGTTATAGTCAATGAACAACCCTCCCTCGAAATTTAAAAGTTATCTTGCTTATACTTACGATATTACTAGACCCCTTTAGTCACCACAAGTTTAATCAGAATGGCAGCAATAACAGGAATAGGGAGATGCGTGTAGAAGAGATGGATATAGCCGTTATTACATTCGAACTAAGGAGGTTTGACAATTGATACCCTATCGCAATGAACCGTTAACCAACTTTGCGCTGCCTGAGAACAAGGCGGCCATGCAGGCAGCCTTGGACCACGTTAGACAGCAGCTTGGCCGCACCTATCCCCTGATAATTGGCGGAGAAGCTATTGCTACCGAGAAAACCCTGCCTTCGGTGAACCCGTGCAACCACCAACAAGTTGTTGGCATAGTGGCGCAGGGCAACCGTGAACACGCTGATGCAGCCTTAGCTGCCGCGGAGAACGCTTTCACTAGCTGGAGCCGGACACCCATGCAAGTTAGGGCCGACTATCTGTTCAAACTGGCTGCAATCATGCGTCGCCAAAAGGCTGAACTTTCTGCTTGGCTGACCATGGAGGTGGGCAAGAACTGGGTGGAGGCCGATGCAGACGTGGCAGAGGCCATCGACTTCTGCGAGTACTACGGCCGACAAGCTATTGAGTTAAGTCATGGCAGAACACCAATCCCATTACCTGGCGAGCGCAATAGTTTCACCTACATACCTCTGGGAGTAGGTCTGGTAATTTCGCCCTGGAACTTCCCCCTAGCAATCCTCTTGGGCATGACTGCGGCGGCTATTGTTGCTGGTAACACAGTGATTATCAAGCCCGCCAATACGGCCGCTGTAATTGGCGCGAAGGTTTTTGAACTGATCCAGGCAGCCGATCTGCCGGCAGGCGTTGTTAACTATTTGCCGGGCAGTGGCAGTGACGTTGGTGAATATCTGGTCAATCACCCACGTACTCGCTTCGTTAACTTCACGGGTTCCATGGCCGTCGGCCTGCGGATTAACCAACAAGCCGCTATTGCTCAGCCAGGCCAAATTTGGATTAAGCGGGTTATAGCTGAAATGGGCGGTAAAGACTGCATCATCGTTGATGAAACGGCGGATCTCGAGGCTGCGGCGCGGGGTATAGTCCAGTCAGCCTTCGGTTTCCAAGGGCAGAAATGCTCGGCTTGTTCGCGAGCGATTATTGTTGACTCGGTCTATGACCAGGTCCTGGAGCGTGTCGTGGAACTGACTAACCAGCTTGCAGTTGGTCCTGCCGCTGATAACTATGCGGTAGGGGCAGTCATTGATGCAGCTGCTTTTGCGAAGATTACCTCCTACATTAAGGAGTGTGGAGAGGAAGGCCGACTTGTCGCCGGCGGCGAATACGATGATCAACAGGGTTACTTCATCAAGCCCACGGTATATGCTGATGTCAAACCGGATGCTCGCCTGGCACAAGAGGAGATTTTTGGACCGGTGCTAGCTACCATTCGGGCTACTGACTTTGAGCACGCCCTGGCGATCGCTAATGATACGATCTACGGCCTCACTGGCTCCCTCTATAGCCAGAAACGCGAACGCATTGAGCAGGCTAAGCAAGAGTTCCATGTAGGCAATCTATATGTGAACCGCGGCTGCACTGGTGCCCTAGTGGGAGTGCATCCTTTCGGTGGCTTTAACATGAGCGGCACCGACAGTAAGGCCGGTGGCCCTGATTACGTGCAGTTGTTTATGCAAGCCAAGAGTATCAGCGAGCGGTTGTAACAGTTTGATTTTGGATTTTGGGGCAAAGGGGCTGCACGGGCGTGCAGCCCCCTTGTTTGGGCGCAATGCCCCTACAGAACATGGCCGGGAACCCGGGCGAGATAGATGTGCTTTCGCGACATCCCGGGATGTCGCTGCCGCACGCATTAACGTAGCGAATTGCTTACGCAATTCACTCGGTCTCGCCCCTACGGGTGCCCCCAAACCCTTGGGAGAACTGTAGGGGTCGGATCCTATCCGACCCGGGTGCAGCAGCCCTTACCGCTGTCTGCTTAGCCCGAGGTCGAGCATGAGTTGCTCTAAAAGGGCGCTATGGTCATCACGGCAGATCAGGTGATGGTTACCCAGCGGGTGCCTGAGGAAATAGTTGGCATCTTCATCAAGGGCGACGCGCAATTGGGTGCGGCAAAGGTTGGTGCGCTCTAGATTTTCCAAAATCTCGCCACCGGAGACAAAGTAGCGGGCGCAATCGTTGCTCAGCTTGAAGACGGTGCAACGACCGGGTCGAATTTTCCCCCGTACACCAATGCCTAAATCGGACTCGAAGTGAGTATGCAAACTGTATGATTCTGTCATGGCCAGGGGCACAGTGCAGTGGGCGACTAACAGTTGGTTGTTGGCGACGTCTATTTCCGATGGATTAGCCATGAACACCGGCTCATCTGTCAGTGCTTGCATGATCACCATGGAAAGCAGTGCCGGCACGTCACCTTCACATCCAGCTGGGATCCCCGCATCATTCAATAGAGACAAACCGATGCACCCCGTATTCCGATAGGGCCCGAGCAAATCGAAGCAGCGTACTGTCAGTGCGCCCAGCTCGTATCTGTCCACGAGCGACTTAAGTGCCAAGTAAATGCGTATAGCACCTTCGGTGACGCTTGGGTCCATAGTTTTCGCCAAGGAATCAATGAGCTCACCGGGCACCTCAGTAACTTCATCAATGGCCTGCTTTAGCTCGTTAATGTCGATATCAATTAGGGATAGGCCCAGACGCTTATGAGCCAGCTCGGGGTCTACATGGCTAGCGATCAACCAATCGGATGGCTGACCAATAACACCAACGCGCAGACCGGCTAGCTTCTGCCTCGCCCTCTCCAGCCGAGCAATCTCTTTCAGCCTGTGGGCGATGCTAGCAGGAGAACCATGCAGAATTTCAGCCCGTTTGCCTTGTTGCTGCAAGAAAGTAAGAATCTCTAGCGACGCAGCCAGCGAGTTGTTCTGGCCGGTTGTCAGTAGCAAGTAAGGCTCGCGCAACTCTTGATAAAGCTGTTTGAAAATTCCTTCTGTACCACCCGATTGGATGAAAATGAGGGGAAGGGCAGATTGCGGCAACTGCTCCAACTTAGTCCCCTGAAGTGGCTGATCCAAGAGTTTTCCCAGCTCCTGCAAGAAACTGGCGGTCTCGGCATCATGGCTGCGATTTGCGTGCAGATCGGCAATGACCTCATAAAGGGCAAATTTCATCGTCATTCACTCCATTCCGTAATACCCATAACAGTTCTTCTAGCTTCATCCTCCAGATACCTGCCCCGATTAATTAGTTCCAAAAGTAGCTGCTCGCGCTAGGTCGCGAGAACGTTCTGTAGCACGCAAAATGGCATCCTGAACTGCCTCAGTGAAATGATGCTCCGTCAGCGCTTGTAGGCCCGCTATGGTGGTACCTCCAGGGCTACTCACTTGCTGCCTTAGTTCAGCTGGGGTATGGTCGCTTACCTGCAACATGCGCGCAGCTCCAAGTAGCGTTTGTTCCGTTAAAGCACGGGCAGTGCTACCATCAAGGCCGGCGGCCATACCACCTGCTAACATGGCCTCGGCTAACAGATAGACATAGGCCGGGCCACTACCAGACAGCCCCGTGACCGCATCCATCATCGGCTCAGCCACTTGTTGCACAATGCCCATAGCCGCAAAAAGGGTTTCAGCTAGGGCCAGATGCTCTGGTTTTGCATGTTGGCCCGCGCAGATAGCGGTTGCTGCCAGGCCAACGGATGCCGCTGTATTAGGCATGGCACGCACTACAGGTGTCTGCTCCGGCAGATACTGTCCGATTTGTTGCGTGGGCATGCCCGCTAGTAACGAAATTACCAATTGATCCTCATGCAAATACGCTCGGTAAGTGGCCAATGCGGAGGCCAGATCCTTAGGCTTGAAAGCTAATATAACAATAGTCGCCTGCGCTAGGCGCTCTGCTGTAGCTTGACATTCTGTAGCAATACCGTATTTCTCGGCTATCTCTAAGCAGCGCCCTGGCCTGATATCTGTAGCCGTGATCTGCTCGCGAGGCAAGACTTGCTGCTCTAGCAGACCTTTGATCATGGCTTCGGCCATAGCACCGGCACCAAGGAAATAAACTAGATTGTCACTGCTCATGCTGCTATTCCTCCTTTTCCGGGCAAGACTACCTGGTCTGCCCAGCGCCGCTAATAAGATATTTATACGTCGTTAACCCCAATACTCCAGTCGGCCCCCGGGCATGCAGTTTCTGCGTGCTAATGCCAATCTCCGCCCCTAAGCCCAGGGCATACCCATCACTGAAACGAGTAGAGGCATTATGATAGAGACAAGCTGCATCTACGCTGGCAAAAAAACGGCTAACACTGTTCTCATCCGTGGAAACGATTGCCTCCGAGTGGCGAGTGCCATATTGATTAATGTGCCGAATGGCCTCATCCACACTAGCCACTTGCTTGATTGCTACTGTCAAACCCAGATACTCGTGCGCCCAATCATCATCAACGGCCAAAACACTTGCAGGAGCTTGCTGCTGTAACTGGGGGCAGAGTCTAAGTTCAACACCGGCTGCCTGTAGCTCAGTGGCTAGGCGAAGGAAATGCTGCTTTGCCCACGCCTGATGCAGCAGAATAGTCTCCACCGCATTGCAGACCCCCGGACGGCTACACTTGCTATTCAAAGCTAGTGCCACTGCCATGTCTACTGGCGCTGAAGCATCAATATATAAATGGCAATTACCGACCCCGGTTTCCAGAACGGGCACAGTAGCCGACTCGAGCACAGTGCGAATCAGATCCGCGCCGCCCCGGGGTACAATCATGTCAATTAAGCCTCGCGCTTGAGCCATCTCCAAGACAGATTGCCGACTAGTAGCTGGCACTATTTGCACTAAGTCACTAGGTAAGCCCAGGGCGTTGAGCGTTTCCGCAATGATGCTGACTAGATAGGCATTAGTTTGAGCCGCCATGCGACTGCCGCGTAGCAGAACAGCATTACCGCTCTTCAAACAGAGTGCTGCCGCGTCAACGGTGACATTAGGGCGGGCTTCGTAGATAATCCCAACCACACCTAGGGGCACGCGCACTTGGCGCACCCACAGCCCATTAGGTTGCTGCCAGCTAGCAATTGTTTCGCCTAGAATGTCTTGAGCCTCCGCTATCTGCCGCACACCCTCAATCATGCTAGCGATGCGTTCGGCGTCGAGAGTCAATCTATCCAGCAACGCATCGGCTAAGCCAAGCTGCGCCTGCTCTGCAACCTCAACAGCATTAACGGAGATAATGTCTGCCTGCCTCTTGCTTAGTGCAGCTGCTAAATCAAGCAATATCTGCCGCCTTGCTTCTGCTGTACTCGCCTGCAAATAGGGAGCGGCTGCCTGGGCTCGCTGGGCTTGCTCCTTCACTGTTAGGTTCATATCTATCCCCTCTCAATTAGCTGGCCTGGGCTGCACCCCAAAATCGGGGTTAGAGAAAAACAGCTCAATCTGCTCGGTCGTACCAAAATAGGTACCATTGCCTCGGCCAGAGAATATGGCCAGAAACTCGCTCGTAGTTTGGGCCTTGCCAATAAAGCAGGCCCCTCCCCTACGTAACACCTTAGCTACAGCCTGCAATTTACTGGACATACCGCCGGTGCCTAGCGCACTACTGCCGCTGGCCATTGCCAAGAGCTGGTCATCCCAGGCAGTAACCCGCTTAATACGTCGGGCGGTAACACACTGGTTGGGGTTCTGATCATACAGACCGTCTGTATCGGTAATGATCACCAATACGGGGGCAGCGATAGCCTCTGCTACTAAGGCAGAAAGCTGGTCATTATCACCGAAAGTGAGCTCTTCCACGGCGACAGTGTCATTCTCATTGACGATTGGGATAATCGGCTGTCGCAACAGGTAATTGAGCATGTTCACAGCGTTTTGCGCCCTCTCCCCGTCCTTTAAGTCAGCCGCGGTCAGTAATAATTGCGCTACACTCAGCCCATAGGGTGCCAAGAACTGATGATAGGCCTGTATCAACTGGCTTTGCCCTACGGCGGCGGCAGCCTGTCTTTCTATCAGGGCCCTTGGCCTCTCGGCAAAGCCAGCCAGCCGATAGCCAGCGGCTACCGCTCCTGAAGTGACAAGAACTACTTGCTGACCATCAAGCCGTAGCTGGGCGAGGCCCGAAACATACGGCAGCATCCTCTCGGTTGCCAAGGAGCCATCGGTGTGGGTCAGCGAGCTACTACCGATTTTCACTACGTATCTCATCCACATACACCTTTCTCTTTTTTGGAGCAGCCATCCAGCGTATTGCCTTCAGCCACTGCCAAATGCAAAAAAGCCCTTTCGCCCCTACTCATGAAGGGCGAAAGAGCTTTGCTTCCGCGGTACCACCTTAATTGGGCATGTTCATGCCCCACTCTAACCCGTTAACGGAGGCCAACCGACCTAAGTTTGGTGCCTAGGTTGCTCTTAGGGTAGGTTCAACTGCACATGGGGAGGCACTTTACAGCCTATGAGTGCCTCTCTCTGGCTCCCAGAGGTACTAGTCTACTAGTCCTAGTCTTAGCATTTAACAGGCGTGCCGAACGGCACCCTTGCTTATAATGTATAAATATACACCAAAGTAGCTATCTAGGCAAGGCCTCCGACCGACAACCTGCAGGTAATCTGTTCTATACTCCAATTAACCCCACCAGACTAGAAAGGTCCAAATTAGCACCACTAACTACGCACGCAACCGTTTCAATCTCTGCTGGTAACTGCGCAGCCAGCAGACCAGCAACCGAAACTGCTCCTGCTGTTTCTACAATTAGCTTCGTTTCCCGCAACAGCAGTTTCTGAGCAGCTAAGATATCTATATCTGTAACCTGCCACATCCTAGGGGTAAACTGGCTAATTATCTCTAGATTGAGATTCCCAGGTGTACGCACAGCTACCCCATCAGCTATGGTATCCATGGTAACCAAAGAAGTCGCTTGACCAGCAGCTAAAGATGCCTGCATGCTAGCAGCACCAACCGGCTCTACCCCTACTATTTCCGCAGTCGCCTGAGCTTGCTCTTTAGCCACTAGGAGACCAGCGAGCAATCCACCACCACCTACTGGTGCCACCACCATGTCTACTTGTGGTAACTCGCCCAGAATCTCATTAAGTATAGTACCCTGTCCTTCAATGATAGCCCGATGGTTAAAACTAGGCACATAGATATAGCCATGCCGCTCTGCTAGTTGCTGTGCATGTTGTTGGGCCTCATCATAGTCAGCCCCATGCAATACCAAGGTAGCACCATACGCTTTAGCCTGCTCCTGCTTTGTCACTGGAGCTGACACAGGCATGACCACAGTGCACTTAACGCCTTTCAACTTACTACCTAAAGACATGCCTAAGCCGTGATTGCCGCTCGAGGCAGTTATCACGCCCCGCTTGGCCTCTTCTTCATCTAAAGCAAGCATGTAGTTCATTGCACCACGGAACTTAAAGGCACCCGTTCGCTGCAAACTTTCTAGCTTAAGATATACCTTTTTTCCGGTCCGCTCACTTAATGCTTCAATTTCCACAAGTGGAGTTTTGATGATCCAAGGGTCTATCCGCTTAGCGCATTGCCTGATATCAAAGCTAGTCATTACGAAATCGCCTCACATTTTAATGCTGGTTGTCTATTGGGTGCACGATACTCAAGACTTCTGGTATATACGACTCCCCACACTTACCATTTCGCATTGCCCATTGTAAGCATGAAACTGTAACACTAGCCCGGGTGGCAGTACCTCGCCTGATCCTGAAGATATAAATACATTGCCACCACAGAAGACTATCGGTTCGCTGCCCTTTTCTCCCTGGCAAATCAGTTTACCGCTATCATTGGTGCTGATGATGATCTGTTCCTGCCTACTTTCTCTGGAACTATAGACTCCGGTATAGATCAAAGGCTCTTCGAGTTTATCAGCCCAAACCTCTTCAGCCCACATGTGGCTTTGTTCCAAAGGCAAACCGAGCCGCATGTTGAAAGCAGCGTTTGTCAGCGGCGAGCAATCGATTCCACTAAGGTTTGTCAACAGTGTAACTGCATATGCGCCATCTCTGATGAAACCGCCCCTAGAAGAAACTCCAGTTAACCCGCCAGAGTGTTCGCAAATGGCAACGTCCTCAAATAAGCGTTTACTCAGGCCATAGCAGTAGGTACCTTTCTTGGTTTCCGCAAAGCTGCGGCCAATAACACGCTCGATACAGCTTTCAGGGAACACGCGGCTGCCCTCATGAATGCCTCTACCAGCCAACGCCATATAATACTTGTTCATATCCAAGGCTGTTGACTTGATCCAACCGCAGCCTCTATAAGGAGGGGCGTTATCCCAGTTATCTGAACAACGTAGAACTCCGTCTCCATCTTTTATGAAAAGACTAGTAATATTCCCTTTGGCCATCACCGTGTTCAGGGCAAAGCTGCTGCGATCCATGCCGAGAGGCTGAAAAATGCGTCGGTCTACATAGCTTTCCAAGGTTTCTCCAGCTGCTTTGTCAATTATGCTAGAGAGCAGGGCGTAACCATCGTTAAGATAACTCATATATTTTCCAGGAGGCCCAAGGACCCTAAGCTCGCCATCTTGAGCAATGAAATCAATGATATCGTTTACATGCTCTACCCTAGTCTTCGATTCAGCCCTATATTGCTCCAAAATCTGCTTGTTCCACGGCTCAGATGCAGTGTTCCAAGCTAGTGACCAAGATAAGGTCGGCAAAGGCGGAATCCCTGTTGTGTGATTCGCCAAGTGGTGTACCTGAACGGTTTCCTGAGGAGTCCCTGGAATACGGAAGCTGGGGAGATACTTGGTCACGGGGTCATCAAAACTAAGCTTCCCCTCATGTTCTAGTAATGCTGCTGCCATGCAGGTAATCGACTTACTCATGGAGGCTACGACGAAAACTGTTTCAGGCGTTACCGGTTTGCGCCCATCAGCATCGCGGTGACCAAATCCCCTACTATATAGAACTCCTGTATCATCGCTAACGCAAATTGCTGCGCCTGGTACAGCGTGCTTCTGAAGAATCTCAGTCAAGAATGATTCTAACTTATCCCAGTCGTATCTCATTACGGTTCCTCCAATTTCTGTGCCATCCAATGGCCTACAATCCGATACCTAGCAGTTTGACGCGTTACAAAAGCTAGGTTATAACACCCATTTTAGAGTTCGCAGTACCTCATAATAGCAAGCGCTTTCAAAGGTTACAATGTTAGAGGTTTCTCTTTTTACTCCGGGAAAATATGACACCTTTTCAGCGTAAGTATGCTCTTTGAAGCAGATTTCTACGGCAAAATGATCGGGTAGCTTGATCTTGGCTGCGTCGAGATCCTGACGCATAGCGTTTTGGGCGGCTAAGCGGATATTCTTGACCACTAAGTCGGGGGAATAATTCTTAGTGAGGCTTCCTAGGCCGCTCTTAGTGGGTACAGTCAACAGACTAGGGTGCAATTCACTTTCATCCCTACACAGCATTTCGTCGCCGGAAAGCAAGACCGTAGGTACGCCTTCAAGCGCACAAGCCCAACTATACATCATGAATTCGGAAGCATAACGGCCGTTAATCTTGACCCATACTGGTCGTCCCGTCAAAGTATGGGAGAGAGGGTTTCCCGCCCTGCCTGCTGCGGAATGGTAGCCAATGAACATAGCACAATCAAAGCTACTGTCGACTCCCTCTACCATAAGATAAGGGTGACCAGACCAGTTACGTAGCAGGACCACGTTTTCTGGCATGAGCGCTACATCAATATTCTGACCTGACCCATGAGCATCTTTGATGTAAACCTCGTTGGCACCACCAGTAAATGCCCCTTCGCAGGCAGCAAGTACTTCCCGTGTCATTTGCTTAGCGTGTGGAGCAGCCAAAGGATCTTGGGTATGCGTCTCCCTCCAATCAGTCGTAGTGGCGATGCCTTCGATATCCGCGCTTATAAATACTTTCATCAATACCATCCTCTCACTGCAATCTTTTATCCACATTCTAGCTACAAGCTTCTAGTTGCTTCGCAACCATCGTTTCATCACCCGCAACGCTAAAGCGTAACTAGCAATTGGCCCAAATAGATAATCCGTTAACGGCTGTATAGATGGGCATCTGGCCTATTTGGAGGAGCATAGAACGTTCATGATAGCAGACGCCAAGGCATCTACAGAACCATTGTTATTGGCCAACACGATAACACCAGCACCTGCTTGAGGGCAGATGATGTTGCTTGAGCAATAGCCACCCACTAAGCCGTTATGGTCGTAGATCTTGCCGTATGGCCTAACTCCTGCATGCCATCCAAGACCAATAGTTCGCTGCCCAGAGAGATGAGATTGCTGAGCTAAGGCCATGGCCTCTGCTAGCCGCAAATCAACTGTGAAACCACCCACATTAGCTGCCAAGTAGCGAATCATATCTCTAGCGGTACTCTTGATTCCACCAGCCGCCTGCATGGCATCAAAATCCCACTCCTTGGCCGATGTGCCACTGGCCAAGTGGGGTTTTGCTTTTCGGGCTTGTAGAGCTTCGTCAGGGAAAACAGTCGTTGAGGACATACCCAACTTGTCGCAAATTAGCTCCCTCAGCATTGTGTCGTAGGGCTTGCCGTACGCGTCCGACAAACACTCACCTAAGACACCCATGCCCAGATTGGAGTACTCATACACCGTACCGGGTGTTCTACGCAATATGTGGGCCCTCATGAAGTTGTTCATATCCTGTCTACTGAAATCAGAAAACGGGTTAAGGGGGTTGGTAGTTGCAGGGTCTCGCGGTAAGCCGGAAGTATGGGTGGCTAAATGCTTCAATGTCATCTTCACGCCGTCCAACTCCCCTGATTTACTCTCATCAAAGAAGCTATTTACTGTGGTATCTAGTGAAACTAGACCCTGTAGCGACAGATCAGCTAACAACGTGCCAGTAAACGTCTTTGTCAACGATGCAATTTCGAAAAGCGTATTCTCGTTAATGGGCTTCCCTTTTTTTTCGGTGCTTCCATAATTGAAATAGGCTACACCTCCGTCTTTTACCACCGCAACTGCCATGCCCGTGAAACCCTTGGCATCGAAGTAAGCCGCACATTCCTTGCCAATCTTATCAAGAAGCTCGCCATCCTTAATTGGGGGTAGCTCACCAGCCCTTGCATTCACTGCCGACCGCAAGGCAGGCAATGCAAGAACCCCAACAAGAACTACCATTGCAATGCATAGCCAATAATTCTTACGGGTTAGCTGCATCTACTAATCGCACCTCCTAGCTTCCTCGCATACTTAGGCAGTGGGATGTTGAACTAACTCTATACCATAAGGCAGGATACCCAGTGGCCCGGTTCAATCTCCCGTAGTTGCGGCTCCATTATGGAACACTGGCCCACGCAAACTGGACACCGGGTATGAAATGTACAGCCTGCTGGCGGATTAATGGGACTAGGCATGTCACCTTCTAGACGTACCCTCTCCCCTTTTTCACCACTAATCTTCGGAACAGAAGATAGCAGCGCCCTCGTGTATGGGTGTAACGGGTTGCGGTAAATGTCTTTCTTGCCGCCAAGCTCTACAATCTTGCCCAAGTACATTACAGCTACCCTATCCGAAATATGGTGCACAACCGCTAAGTCGTGGGAGATGAAAACGAGCGATAACTCGTATCTCTCTTGGATGCGACGCAAAAGGTTAACTATCTGCGACTGGATGGATACGTCAAGAGCCGAAACTGGCTCGTCGCAGACAATTAGCTTAGGGCTTAGGGACAGCGCCCGAGCAATACCGATCCGCTGGCGCTGGCCGCCAGAGAACTCATGTGGGTAGCGGTTAAGATAAGCCCGCTCCAGTCCACACTCGTCCATAAGTTCCAAGACACGCAACAAGACTTCTTTCTCCGACTGAAAAACCTGCTGCGTCCTAATGGGCTCGGCAATAATATCGCCCACAGTCATGCGTGGATCTAGCGAAGCGTACGGATCTTGAAAAATGATCTGGATATCCCGCCTAATGCTGCGCATCTGTTTATGGCTATAATCCGTGATATCGTTGCCTTCAAAGATAATTCGGCCAGTTGTTGGTTCAAGTAGCTTCATTATGGTTAAGCCCAAAGTGGATTTCCCGCACCCCGATTCGCCAACAATACCTAAGGTCTCACCCGCATTGACTGACAGGCTGACACCATTAACTGCCTTTACCGTTCTTCGTTTTTCAAAGTATGATTTCCTAGGCACAGGGAAATAGGTCTTCAGGTCCCTAATTTCCAACAGTGGGCCATTTGCTCTAGAGCTCATTGAAGTTCACCTCCGGATCATACCTGTGGCAGCGCACTTTACCATTGCCAACATCATGAAGTTCTGAGGGCTTTTCAAAGCAATAGAGCTTAGCGTAGTCACAACGCGGCGCAAATAGGCAACCGGCATGTATCTTCATTAAGTTGGGCACCATACCGCGGATCTGATAAAGCTCCTGATCTTCGTTTTCATCGGAAATCTGAGGGACCGAGTTCAGCAGCGCCTCAGCATAAGGGTGCATTGGCTGGGAAAAGACAACCTGGGTAATGTTCTGCTCAACAACTTGACCGGCATACATAATGCACACCTTGTCGGCGATCTCCGCAACCACGCCCAGGTTATGAGTAATCATGATTATTGACATGCCTAACTTGCTTCTTAATTCTACGAGCAGATCGAGTATCTGGGCCTGCACTGTTACGTCAAGAGCGGTCGTAGGCTCGTCACAAATAAGCAAGTCTGGATTGCAGGCCAAAGCCATGGCAATGACAACCTGCTGTCGCATGCCACCCGAAAGCTGGTGTGGGTACTCGTGGAAGCGCTGCTCTGGTAAAGGAATACGCAACAAATCAAGCAGTTCGATCGCGCGCGCCTTAGCCTGAGACCGGTTGAGATGCTTTTGGTGGTATTTTAAAGTCTCCACAATCTGCCACCCAACTGTAAAAACCGGGTTAAGTGCAGTCATGGGCTCCTGAAAGATCATGGTGATGCGAGACCCCCTTATGGCCCTCATCTGCTTTTGAGTCTTGGCCAGCAGGTTTTCTCCATCAAACATGATGGTCCCTCCAACGATCTTGCCAGGAACAGGCACCAACCTCATTATTGAGGCTGCCGTTAGGCTCTTACCACAGCCTGACTCACCCACTAAAGCCAGCGTCTCACCTTTATGTACTTCGAAAGAGATGCCGTCAATTGCCTTCAGAATCCCATCCTCAAGGTAGAAATGGGTCTGCAGATTCTCAACTGAGAGCAATTTTTCTTCCTTCAATTGTTTCACCGCCCTATTTGTTTTTCAGCCGTGGATCGAGGGCGTCGCGTAGTGCATCACCGCAAGTGTTAAAGGCCAGCACGGTAAGCATCAGCATCAGGCCTGAAAAGATACTATAGGTGGGAGCAGAACGCATGTGTACCCGAGATTCAGCCAGCATTTTGCCCCAGCTCGGGTTGGGCGGCTGTACCCCCATACCAATATAGCTAAAGAAAGTTTCGGTCATTATGCAGCCGGGGATATCCATGGTCAGAATAACAATAATTGTGGACATGCAGTTAGGAATTAGATGCCTAAAAATAATACTCCATTCGCTAGCACCCGCAGCCCGAGCGGCTAGGACATAATCGCTTTGCTTTAGGCGCATTATTTGTCCCCGGATCAGGCGCGCTACGTTGGTCCAACCAAGGAGGCCAATAGCGATGAAGATGTTGATGATGCCTTGTCCCAAAACCATCATTATGGCCAGAGCAAACAACAGGAAAGGGAAGGAGCTTAGGATCTCCATCAGGCGGGAAATAATCTTATCCACCCACCCGCCGTAGAAACCAGCGATGGAGCCCATAATTACGCCTATGGTTAGGGCTATCAACTCAGCTACTACGCCTATGAACAAGGATATCCGTGTGCCCGCCACAACCCTGGAAAAGATGTCACGGCCCAACTCGTCGGTGCCAAACCAGTGTGTAGCAGAGGGTCCCTGCAGCATAATGGAAATATCATTATAGTTCGGATCATGTGGCACTAACCAGGGCCCTACAATAGCCAGCAGAATAATGAACCCAATGAAGCCCAGGGAGATAAGGGCCTGGGGGGATTTTTTCAAACGCTTCCATGCGTCTTTGTAAAGCCCGCTGTCGCTGAGGACATCGGCAACCCCGACCTCCTCGTAGAGCCTTTTGTTGCTTTTGAAGAATCTCATGTACGTTCACCGCCTGCAAGCCTAACTCTGGGGTCAAGTAACCCGTAGACTAAATCAACAGCAAGGTTAATAATGACAAAGACGACTGCAGTATAAACTACATTGCCCTGGATCAGCGGCATATCCCGGGAGTTAATAGCATCGATGGCCAGTTTACCAAGACCATGCATGGAGAAAATGGTCTCAATAATCATGGCACCGCCTAACACAGAACGAAGCTGGATACCGATCAGG
The DNA here is from genome assembly GCA_937874815.1 of uncultured Bacillota bacterium. GTDB lineage: Bacteria > Bacillota > UBA994 > UBA5500 > UBA5500 > UBA5500. Next base: position 22,321 of record CALNBW010000374.1, read on the forward strand.
GTTACGATAGGTATGGCTGCATTCTTGAGCACATGCTGCATCACTACAAAGAACTCTGGAACGCCTTTAGAGCGAGCTGTGTTTACATAATCCTGACCTAGGGAATCGATAATATTGTTTCGAATCAGCCTAGAGGCCCCGCCCGCGTAACCAATGGCTAGAACAAGCACAGGTAGTACGTAGTGTTGTATAGTTGAGTTACCTGATATCGGCAACCACCCCAACCGAACACCCAAAATGAGCTGCAGCACCATTGCAATCCATAAGCCCGGCAGGGACATAAACAGCATGGCAAAAAACATGATGACTTTGTCGATAAGCGTACCTCGAAAGACGGCAGCCAGAATCCCCATTGAGATACTCAAAATTAACGAGACGCCAAGCGTCAGGAGTCCTAGCTTAGCGGTAGAAGAGAAGGCCTTGGTCAATAGCTCGGTAACTGGACGGTTCTTGAAATAAGATTTGCCTAGATCCCCCCTGACCGCCTTAGCCAAAAAGTCTACATACTGCGTAGTCAAGGGGCGGTCCAGCCCAAGCTCATGACGGACACGATCTATGGTCTGCTGGTCAGCCCGTTTGTCTAGCATGATGACTACCGGGTCACCGGGGACCACATTAAGCAAGATAAAGGTGATCAGCGTCACGCCGAGCAACACGATAAGCGATTGTAAAATCCGTTCAAGCGCATATTTGATCATAGTACACATTCGCCTCCCAGCAGATGTTCTTCACCCAAAAGGAAGGCATTGCGCAAGCAAGCAAATGCCTGTTTGCGCAATGCTTCGCTGTTGCTGGAGCTTGGCCAGTCTGGCTTATACTAATTAGTCAATGATGACAAACATTAGCCCATCCCTGTTGCCATCAACCCAGTTATGAACACGGTCTTGGAGCAGAAAGACGGAAGGGATGTTAAAGCCAGGCACGCCAATGAAAGCCTCTTGGCTTAGGTAACGTTCTAATTCAGCATAAGCCTCCTGCTGCTGGTCTGGATCAGTGATAGCGCGGGCCGCCATGACCTTTTTGTCAAACTCAGGGTTGCGATGGCCCGTGGAGAGGAAGTCAGCTGATGCACTGTGAAAGAAGCCGTACATGAAGGTGTCAGCATTAGGGAAGCTTGGTCCCCAATCACACAAGAAGGACTGGACATTGCCGGTGGTCCGCTTGTCAAACCACACACCGCTTTCCACTTGATCGATCTTAGCTGTCATATTACATTCTGCGAAATCCTGCTGCATGATCTGATAGACCTGATAGAAAATGCCTGTGCCTACGCAAGTCATCTCAAACTCAATGCCATTTGGATAACCAGCCTCAGCAAGCAATGCCTTAGCTTTCTCAGGGTTATACTCAAAAGCTGGTAGGCTGGGATCGTAACCCGGGACACCCTCGGGCAGAATGGTATTTACCGCCGGCCACAGGTTTTTGAAATAGCTCTCAGCTATTTTCTTGTTATCAAAGGCATAGGCCACTGCCTCTCTGACCTTGGGATTGTCGAATGGCTTCTTACCGTTGTTCATGACAAAGAAAACTTGGGAGAGGGAGTTCTGCACCTTGACACAATCTGCGAAATTAGGATTGTCCAAGTACTCTTGAGCCATGGTCAGACCAAGACCAGTGTAGTCGATGTTGCCTGCCTCAAACTCTAAGTATCTAGTGTTCTCGTCCATGTTATAGAATTCAAAGGCATCCACGTTAGGCTTCAGAGTCCGACCGTTATAGACGTTATGGTTATAACTTGGGTTAGCTTTCATAACGATTTTGGTCTCGGGATCAAAAGACTCCAAAATGTAGGGGCCCGTACCGATTAGGATATCAATGCCCCAGCGGTCGCCAGCCGCCTCGTAGGCATGTTTAGGCACGATACCTAAATATGTGTTTGCTAAGGCATTAGCAAAGCTAGCATAGGGGCTTGCCAAAGTGATTTCGAACTTGTAGTCATCAATCACCTTGAAACCTGCTAAAGTTTCGGCTTCGCCGTTCATCATTTCCTCGGCGCCAAGAATGAAGTCTATCATCCAAGTATTGAGACATTTGGTGGCTGGATCGAAGAAACGGTTGAAAGTGAATTCGACGTCTTTGCTAGTCAACTCTACACCATCGCTGAACTTAATACCCTGCTTAAGCTCAAAGCTGTAGGTTAGGCCATCATCGCTGACAGTCGGAATATCCTTGACTAGCAGCGGGTACATTTCATACGTAAAGGGGCGCTGTCCCATAAGGGGTTCGCAGATGAAGCTATAAGGGGTAGCAACGCGAGGATAAGTAGATTTCATCGCGTCAATGTGACCGTCGGTGCCGTAGTCTCCGCCCAGCCTCATGATCTTGTCACCGGTGGAAGGGCCGGGGGCAGGAGTTTTCGGGCTACAGCCAGTAAGGACTGCCAAGAGCATAATCACCACTAAGAACCATGCTGAAAGTCTTTTCATATACTTCCTCCTCTAATGTTCAGCATCCAATGGCAATAGAGCGACGTTATTGCTGGGGTTCATGCCCAGCCACACAAAAGTAAGATCTCTGTATTTCCCCCCCTAACAAACAGTTATCTGTAGGTTAATCATAATACTGCGATTACCTCGTAAGCCATCCGAGGATTCTAACTAGAATTGTAAAGACGAAAAGAGCCCCCAACCTTTCAGCAGGAGGCCCTCTATGCTATTCCGTGCTAATTTGACGCTCTTACTGCCACTATGGTATAAAATATCTGACAAAGCTGGGGAAGGGGGGTTCTAATTGACACACAATTATTCACGCACCGAACTTATTTTCAACGCGATAGAGAACCTCTTACTAGAGGAAGGCAGGGAGAGCTTAACCTACGCCAAGATATCTGAACGGTGCTATCTACACACCAATACCATTACCTACTATTTCAACGGCAAAGAAGACATGATGATACAGTTCTTTCAGTATATCGTGGACCGTGATAACGCTAACATGCCTGAATTTTTTACCCGTGTACCAGCCGGATTAACACCAGTAGAGGCTTTCAATGAGTTAATCGATTACATAGTAGAAGGTGGACACTTGGTGTCCAAAACACGTCGGCTGCTCAACCTTTACCTTCTGCCTTACGTCGACATTAGTGATGCTGTAAAAAAACTACTGTCCAGTGTTCATAATGCTTCTAGTGCGTCCGAGTATGCGGCCATACAGATGTACAATGCCTTAGGCATCATAGAGGAGAGTAGAATAAGGGAGTCTTTTGCAGACCTGACTCTAGCATCCTCTGGGTATTCGCTAATTCAGCTTTTCGGAGTGAAGTGCATTGATCATCGGCTGGCTCTGCATCATACAAAAGAGCGCCTAAGGAGGAGCTTCTTGAAGGATGAATACTACCGCGAGAGAGAGTATAGAGAGTGACTCACTACGACCAAAAGGGGGCGCGTCGCAGAACGTTATCCAGAACGTATGCTACGCGCCCTTCGCTTGCAAACTGTCAACACGGATCGTGAGTTAGATCTGCAGGCTGCCAACTAACTCCTGAACTGAGGCCATCCCCTGTTCCTGCAAGTAGCTGGAGATGCCCTCGATGACTTGCCAGGCAGTTTCCGGCTCCACAAAATTGGCGGCACCAATCTGCACCGCGCTGGCTCCACAAATGAGGAACTCCAAGGCGTCACTGGCGGTCATAATGCCTCCGAGGCCAATAACTGGCACTTTGACAGCCTGAGCTACTTGCCAGACCATGCGTAAAGCAACTGGTTTGATAGCCGGACCAGAGAGCCCGCCCACTATGTTCCCCAGGATTGGCCGCCTGGTACGCGGGTCAACTGCCATACCCAGCAGAGTATTGATTAGAGAAATGGCATCAGCTCCAGCGGCTTCAGCCACTTGGGCGATACGGGCGATGTCAGCCACATTAGGCGAAAGCTTGACGATTAAGGGGAGGCGCGTGCTCTGCCGTACCCGGGTCACTACTTCATGCACTGCGGCCTCACTGGTACCAAAAGCCATGCCGCCTGCCGCCACATTGGGGCAGGAGATATTGAGTTCCAGCGCAGCTACGCCTGGTTGCTGTAGGCGCTCTGCCAACTCGCAATACTCATCCACAGTGTTGCCAGATACATTCACAATAGTGGTTACGCCCAGGTCGCGCAGTTGCGGTAGGTAATTTGCCAGGAAATACTCCACTCCCGGGTTCTCCAGCCCGATGGAGTTAAGCATGCCGGCAGCCGTTTCCACTATCCGCTGGGGCTGGTTACCAGCCCTAGGCTTAAGGGTAGTGCCCTTGACCACTACGCCACCTAAGGCGCTGATATCGCCAAAGGAGCGGTACTCTAGTCCATAACCAAATGTGCCCGAGGCTGTCAAAACAGGATTTTGCAGCTGCAGACCGCCAATATTGACACTAAGGTCGACTGGCATTATAGCACCACCTCGCTCTCTTTAAAAACGGGCCCATCGGTGCAGACATGCACGTAGCCCCCGCCGGGCGCTGCCACGGCGCATCCCAAACAAACCCCCAGGCCACAAGCCATGTAAGCCTCCAACGAAAGCTGGGCTGAGAACTGTCTCTGTCCCGCCAGCCTTTGCAATGCCTTAAGCATGGGGTTCGGCCCACAGGCAAATACTTCGCCGGCTGCTCCCGACTGCAGAAAGCCTGCCAGTAGGTCTACAACATTCCCCGCGATTCCATAACTGCCGTCGTCGGTGCAGCAGGCCACAGCGACACCCAGCCGTTCGAATGCATCAATGCCTACTAAATCAGTGGCGGTGCGGGCACCGTAGAGCAAACGCACGTTAATCCCATTGGCTACTAAATCGCGAGCCAACAGGAGCAAAGGGGCCACACCAATACCGCCAGCCACAAGTATCGCGAAACCATTGGCAGACGGTTGCGGCAAAGCAAAGCCGCGCCCCAGTGGGCCGACGATGCTGAGCTCTGTCTTAGCTTGACGCTGACTAAGCAGCTGGGTGGAGGTGCCTACCGTTTGGTAGAGCAAGTCGATAGTGCCTTGGCCTGGATCGCAATCATGCACGCTTAGCGGAGTGCGTAACAATGGGTCGTAGGTGTCGGCTACGCGCACTTGCACAAACTGACCGGGGCGAACCTCCCGGGCAATTGCCGGTGCCTTCACTCGTAAGCGCCAAACACTTGGACTAAGCCGCTCGTTACTGATGATCAAGGTCTTATGCGTCGCTGGCATCCCTATCCCTCCTGAAAACAATGCTGCCGTCAACCATGGTGAGTACGGCTTGTCCAATTAATTCCTGATTTAGGTAAGGCGTATTTTTGCCTTGGGAACGCAAATTATCTGGGTTTACATACCAACGTTTCTGGGGTGCCAGCACCACTAGATCGGCCGGGGTACCGACAGCCAGGCGTCCCTGCGGCAGCCCCAAGATTGCTGCTGGTCTGCAGGTTAGGGCGGGCAGCAGCTCTGCCAGCGTCAATAAGCCTGGTTGCACTAGGGCTGCCTGTGCTACCGCAAAAGCAACTTCTAGACCGCTAAACCCAAAAGCAGCCTGGCTGAGTGGCACGTCCTTTTCGTGGGCTGCATGGGGGGCATGATCGGTGGCAATGATGTCGATGGTGCCGTCCAACATTCCGGTTATCAATGCTTCCCGGTCGGCCTCGCTGCGCAGAGGTGGGTTAACTTTGGCCTGACCAAGCAAAGCAGGCACTACAGCCTCCGTTAAATGCAAGTGGTGAGGGGTAACCTCCGCCGTAACCTGGATGCCGCGAGCCTTGGCCGCTCGAATCAGGTGTACGGATTCAGCCGAGCTCACATGGCAGACGTGGAGGTGCCCCCCGGTTAATTCAGCTAAGTAAAGATCCCGCGCCAGCATGATGAATTCTGAGGCAGCAGGGATACCCTCATCCCCCAGTTGTTGGCTAATCCTACCGGCGTTTATGCTACCCCTACCAGCGAGCTCCGCGTCTTCTTCATGGGCCATGATTGGTACGGCTAGAGCCTGAGCCGCCTGCAGGGCTAGCAGCATCATTTTGCTGCTCATCACACCCCGCCCATCATCGGAGAAAGCAACTGCGCCGCTGGCCTGCAAAGCGGCAAAATCTGTTAACTCACGGCCGGTTTGCTCTACAGATATAGCGCCTATCGGCAACACCTTCACTATGCTAGTAGCTGCTGCCTGCTCTTTGACCCAAGCCACTCTCGCTGCGGTATCGAGGGCCGGCCTAGTGTTGGGCATGCAGGCGATCGTCGTAAATCCACCGGCAGCGGCTGCTTGCGCCCCGCTAGCGATAGTCTCTTTGTGCTCATATCCGGGCTCCCGCAAGTGCGTATGCAGATCAATAAAACCTGGGGCCAAGACGGCATCAGCTAAGTCGATCTCCTCCGCCGTCTCGCAAGTAATCCTAGGAGCAATAGCCGTTATCCGTTTATCCTCTACTAACAATTCGCCCCGCACTAGTCGGCGCTGCTCTACATCAGCAAGCCAACCATTACGGAAGATAGTTTTTCCCATAAGGTCTCCCCCTCTAGCTTCTATTGCTCGTTCGATTGAGCTGTCTGTTCTGTAATACGTTTGGGTAGGACCAGATTTAGCAGCACACCAACCACCGCGCCTAACCCCATGCCGCTCAGGAAGAAAATTTCCAAGCCGCTGATGCCGAGAATGAGCACGGTGCTGACGATAATAAGGTTGCGGGTATCGCTTAAATCAACCTGCCGCTCTACTAACGTGCGTATCCCGATAGCGGCAATCATGCCGAAGAGCAGCACCGTGACGCCCCCCATCACGGGCGAGGGCACGGTGGCGATCAGGGCTCCAACTTTCGGGAACATGCTAAAGATGAGCACAAAGACGGCGGCTACTTGTACTACGATGGGGTTATAAACACCGGTAATAGCTAATACCCCTACGTTCTCGCCATAGGTAGTATTGGGTGGGCCGCCGAAGAAGGCAGCCAATGAGGTGGCAATACCGTCGCCCAACAGGGTGCGGTGCAGCCCCGGGCTAGCTAGGAAATCGCGGCCAGTAGTCCGGCCAATGGTTAGCACATCCCCCAAATGCTCAATCATGGTCACGATAGCCACTGGAGCCACCATCAGGATTGCCCCCAGCTGCCAGTTAGCGGGATTCAATAGGGTATCTGCCTTAGCATGAAAAAGAGTGTTAAAATATGCGGGCAAGGCTGGGGTCCAAGGAGTTTGCTTCAGTATTTGAAACAGGTCTTGGCCTTGGCTATTGAGAAATAGCCCCAGTTCGGGGTAACGCCAGTTAGCCACAAGGGCAAAAGCATAACCGGAGATAATGCCTAGCAAGATGGGGATGATTTTCACCATCCCTTTGCCGTAATAGCTGATGAGTATAACGGCAGCAAGGGTGAACATCGCAGTCGGGAGATGTACGGCAGACATATCTTTGGCAGCGCCAGCCAAGCCCAAACCGATGGTCATAATCACCGGCCCTACAACTACAGGGGGAAAGAGCTTATCAATAAAAGCGATACCGATACGAGAAATGATCAAGCCCATCACTACATATGCCAGGCCAGCCACGAAACAGCCCGCCAAAGCACCGGCGGTTCCATACTGCTCGCTAGCAGCGATGATGGGAGCAATGAAGGCAAAGGAAGACCCCAGATAGGCTGGCACCTGACCACCAGTGATGAGCTGAAAGACTAAGGTGCCGAGCCCTGAGGTAAATAGGGCCGTGGAAGTATCAAGACCGGTTAGCATTGGCACTAACACTGTGGCCCCAAACATAGCGAACACGTGCTGAATACCGAGCGGTAATAATCTGCCGAGTGGCACTGGATCATATGGTTTCTGCATTAACTTCTCCCCCTTCTACTGAGCAAATCTGTCATGAAGGTCGTGGTCCTTCTCGCGCGCGAGCAGGGCCAACGACCTTATTTAGGACTCTCCTCCAGGATAACGACCTCGTCCCGGCCATCGACCTCCTTCAGATACACGGCAATCTGCTCGCGCCGGGAGGTGGGCACGTTTTTCCCAACGTAGTCAGCCCGAATGGGCAATTCGCGGTGCCCGCGGTCTACCAAAACAGCCAGCTGAATGAGGCGGGGCCGCCCTAGGTCAATCAGAGCATCCAGGGCCGCCCTCACAGTGCGCCCCGTATAGAGCACATCGTCAACTAGTACTACTATCTTGTCCACGATGCTCACCGGTAGCTCACTGGGATGCACGGTAACCCGCTCCTGCAGGCGATCCAGGTCATCTCGGTAGGAGGTAATATCGAGGTTTCCTACCATAACAGTTCTGCCCTCGATGCGCTCGATAGCAGCGGCCAGCCTTTCTGCCAAGGGTATACCGCGGCTACGAATGCCCACTAAGACTAAATCTTCAGTTCCCTTGTTGCGCTCAATTATCTCATGCGCAATCCGGGTCAGCGCTCTCTCCAGCGCCCGCTCGTCCATCAACTGGGTCTTCTTCTGATATCCTGGCACGCTGTTACCTCCCGTAACTGCCAAAAGGCATAATTAAGGGCCCTCCTGCAAGATACAGGAAGGCCCTGGAAAGCTATTGGGGCGTACTCCTTGCTAGTCTCGCAGGACTAACTTAAAGGGTTCTCGCTTAGATTAGCAGTTTAACATTAGCTCTGTCAACCATTGCCCAGGTTCGGTACATTGCGAGGCTACTAATGAAGGTCATGATCCTTCTCCCGAACTCCGAGGAACTTCCTCAGTGATCTCGTACATCCCCTAAGCTTGGCGTAACCTATCCAGAACCTGCTGAAACTGAGGCGGCACATCTGCCGTAAACTGCATTATTTCCTGGGTAATAGGATGCTGAAAACCGAGGCACCAGGCATGCAACAACTGTCCCTGCAGCCCAAAGGCTATTTTACGGGGTCCATAGACGCTATCTCCCACAACGGGATGGCCGAGATGGGCCATGTGTACACGTATCTGATGGGTACGCCCGGTTTCCAACTGCAGCTCCATAAAGGTGTAATGGCCAAAGCGCTCCCTGACTTGGTAATGGGTAATTGCCTCGCGCCCCGAGGCCACTACAGCCATTTGCTTACGCAATACGGGGTGACGCGCTAACGGGGCATTGACTGTCCCCTGATCCTGCCGTACGTTGCCATACACCAGAGCCAAATATCTGCGTTCTATTTGTCTAGCTTTAAGCTGTTCCGAAAGCCTGCGATGGGCCAGATCACTTTTAGCCACTACTAATAGACCCGAAGTGTCTTTGTCTAGGCGATGCACAATGCCAGGCCGCAATATACCATTAATACCTGATAGGTCGCCCATGTGGTAGAGCAGGGCATTGACCAAGGTGCCCGAATAATTGCCTTGGGCGGGATGGGTTACCATCCCTTGCGGCTTGTTTATAACCGCCAGGTACGCGTCCTCATAGATGATAGTCAGGGGGATGTTCTCAGCCACCACCTCTAGCGGGCGGGGTGCGGAAACAGCGATAGTAATGCGCTCGCCACCCCGTAGGCGATGGTTACTTTTAGTAATAACGCGCCCGTCTACTTTAACTTGCTCCTCACGAATAAGGCGCTGAATCTGGGACCGCGTTAACTCCAGGTCCTGTAAAGCGAGCCAAGCGTCAACCCGTTGGCCTGCATGTTCGACAGCTACCACCAATTCGTACTCTTGCATGGCTTTAACCGGCTAACTCCTGCTGCCACATAACTACAATTAGCAGTATAGCTCCTATCACTACAGCGCAATCAGCTAAATTGAACACCGGCCATACCTTGAAATCAATGAAATCAACTACGTAGCCATAAACTAGCCGATCATAGAGATTGCCGAAAGCCCCGCCAGCAATGAGGGCTAGGGCAAGTTTGCCCCATATACCTAAATGGCTGAATAGGTCCCGCCACAAGAACAAGCCGACAAAAAGCACTATGCTAACAATTGCTAGGGGCAAAGCTTTCCCACTAAAGAGGCCGAAAGCAGCCCCAGTGTTTCTTACATGGGTTAGGTTTAACCAGTTCCCCAGCAGTGGCCGACTCGTCCACAGTGGCAGCGACTTTACAACCCAGATTTTCAACAGGCGGTCTAATACCCAGATTGCCAAAGCTAGTAGCACGTATGCCACGCAAATACCTCCTTACCCGGTTGGGAACCAAAAAAGGCTGTCCGACTACTGGACAGCCTAAAGTAATTCTAGCACGCAAGGAATCAATGCTCAAGGGGCCCCGGCCGCAGCGGGTTTTTTTGCGAACCTGTGCGTCGGCCCTTTTTGACAAACTGGTCGCGACTGCGATCATAGGATGCCGGTAATGCTTCTTCTTCAAAGACAACGCCAATAGGCTCATCGTGATCGATATATACGTCATTATAGTCTTCCACCTGGCGGAAATCCCCAGGGGTATTTGAAGTACCATAACGAGCTACTGCCTGCCAAGCATCTTCACCGTCGAAACCAACATTTTCGTTGGCAGCATCATCAGTAAAGCTGTGCTGCAAAAGCTCGTTGACTGCTAGCCCCTCATCGGGGCGTCGCCGCACCCTTTCCTGCTCCCCCTATGCGCAACCCAAACAACGTGCCGCGTAGGGCAGGGCAGACAGACGCTCTTCCGGAATAGGCCGACCACAATCCACACACCAACCGTAGGTGCCCTGCTCCATGCGCTCCAGGGCTGACTCGATCTGCTCTAGCAAGTGTTCCTGGTCCTTCTGTAAACCTAAGTCCTTGCTGCGCTCGTAGGTCTCGGAAGCTACATCGGCCGGGTGGTTATCGTAAGTCGAAAAT
>CALNBW010000375.1 GCA_937874815.1 uncultured Bacillota bacterium
GGCCTTACGAAGTTGATAAGATAGTAAAGTTTATTGCCGAAAATAGTGCAGGAAAGCGATGTTGTCGCTTCATCAGGAACACTTAGCGGAACAATGAATATATCAAAGGCACTAGTTTCCTTTGACATCGTAAACTGGGCTTTATCTTCCTCTCCACTACCGAACAGCAGAACCAAAACAACGCTGCTCAACAGGATAATCAAAAGCAGTTTTCTTCTCATAGCAACCTCCCCCAAAAGCTACGGGAGAAAGTCTATTTTCTCCCGTAGCGCAGGTATGTCCTCTACCAGGTCGGACAGATTAGGTATCTTCCAGAGGGTACTGCTGCTTTAACTTCATTAAGGGAAACGTCATGAACACCGTAGTACTCACGGCCCGGCCGATTAATGTAGTTGTCCATAACGCGATAATACTTATCGTCATCATCACCCCATATGTTGGCCCATACTACTGTCACGTAATGCCCTATCCTATATCCTCCATAGTAGTCAAAGCCGTCTGTGTAAGCGTGTAGAATGGCAGCGTTATCAGTTATCGCTCCATCAATCATACCCCACATCAAGGTGTCCTTTGAAGGATCCTCATAGTAAACGTACGTCACACCATTAACAGCATACTTGTTCAACTCGTTTCTCATTCTCCAAACTTCAGTGCCGGTGGAATTCGTACCCATGTTAACTCCTAAGGTCAACTGTTTCTCATCGTACGTGCCACCAGCAACCTGGCTTTCTTTACCCATACCATAAATCGCTGTTAGTGCACTGGCTGGGCCGCAATGGGCTCCGTCTCTTTGCGGAAACATAGGGAAGATGATCTCCCCAACACCATCATTTCCTCCCATCAATCCAATTTTGTCTGGCTTCTGCCTGTTGGCATTCCTGATTTCAGCCTCAACAATGCACTCTATCATTGCTGTCGCATCGTCAGGATCATTTTCCACGTGCTGCTGAAATTCCTCTAGCTGAATGTACTTGTTCCAAACCTGTGCATACAACAAATCACTGTCTACACCCCTGGCCCCCTTAGCAACAACAGCTGAAGCAGACCCAATGCTCAGCATCATGCCAAGGATAAGCACCGTACAGATAAACGCGGGTACCAACATCTTCTTTCCCTTCATATCAATACCTCCCATATTTTGAACGATTGGTCGAAATCCCGCAGATGTAGCTGCATACCTCTGCGCGCCAGCAATCAACAAACACGTCAAGTTTTGCTGTCCGCACTCGGTCACTCGAAACTACCCATACCAGCCAGCCCAGACAACCACGGCATAAACGCAGTATCACAGCCTTTCAAGAAACCGGACAATTCTTACCTTCATCTTAATAACGTAAGCGTCAAATGGCCCCCACCTGTCCTGATGGGAGCCACTTTTGTCGGATCTCTATTTAGTTCGGCAGCTAGATGGTAAAGACGGCGAATGCGGGAGCAGTTCGTCTATGACAGCCATATTAGTAACATCGACGTTGGGTAGCGTCGTGAACAAGTGCTTCAGGTATTCGTACGGATTCAGCCCATTTTCTTTAGCTGTCTCCACGATGCTGTAGATAATCGCACTGGCTTTAGCACCGCGTGGCGTATTGCAGAAAAGGAAGTTCTTGCGGCCGATGACTACAGGCTTAATCGAACGCTCGCCGCGGTTGTTGCTGATCTCCAGGCGTCCATCCTGCATGAACGCTTCTAGCTTGCTCCATTGGTTGAGGCAGTAGTTCACCGCCTTACCGAAGGCACTTTTGGGTAAGGCTTGGGTTGCTTGCTCTTTTAGCCACGCCAAAAAAGCATCCAGAACTGGCCGGCTGTGCTTAATGCGGGCTTCATAGCGTTTTTCCGGGGTGAGTTCCTGCAAGTCGCGCTCAATAGCAAATAGCCGATTACAGAAATCGAGGCCTTCCCGCGCAGCAGTTTTTCGTCCCCTTATGTCTTTAGGAAGCACCTTCAGTGCTTCATCAAATTCACGCCGCGCATGGGCCCAGCAACCAACCAAGGTAACGTTTTCTACCAGGTGGTAGCCAGCGTAGCCATCGACATGCAAATACCCCTTATACCCATTCAGGAATTTCTTCGGGTTGTAGCCAGCCCGCGTTTCCTGGTAGTCATAGAGTACGATGGGTGGTCCATCTCGGCCAGTGCGGTACAGCCAGAGATAGGACTTCGACTTTGCTGCCCGGCCTGGCTCATGCAGCACCTGTAGTGTAGTCTCATCGGCATGCAGAACATCCTGTTTGATGAGCTGTTGGTGTAGCCGGTTGTAAAGGTGAATGAGCCACTTGTCTGCTCCATGAAGGACCCAGTTGGCCAGCGTTTGCCGGGAAAGCTTAAGCCCTAGACGTGCAAACTGCTGCTCTTGGCGGTAGAGTGGCAGGCCATCCACATATTTTTGGTTCATGACGTGGGCCATGGTGGAAGGTGAAACTAAGCTGCCCTTAAGCACTGGGGCTGGCATAGGCGCGGTTATGATCGGTGTGCTGGTTCCTTCCTGTTGACACTTGCGGCAGGCATAAACCTGACGGACATGCTGCACCACGTTTACCTTTGCTGGAATGATCTCTAGCTCCTGCCTAATCTCGGTTCGCATTTCATGGAGCTTTCCCCCGCAACATGAACAGACCTGTTCCGCGGCTGGGAGGGTATACATAATCGTTTTCACGGGCAGATCTTTCAACAGGGCCTCGCGCTGGCCGGGCTGTTTTTTTCGGCGTTCATATGTGATCTTCTCCAAGGTAGGCTCGACCAATAAAGGCTGTGCCTCCTGCTCGGCTTCGTTAAACAGAGAAAGCTGCGTGCTGTCGCTTTTTTCACTGGAGGTAGCAAACTTGCGCTTTTGGGCAAGGGAATACCGCTCTTCCCACCACTTCACTGTGGCAGCGAGTTCAGCGTTTTTTAGCTCAAGTTGCAGGCAGCGTTGTTCTAAATCTGTTATTAAATTGCTTGAGTTTGCTATGCTGCTGTTCATACTTAATATATTCTCCATCCGCTGGCATTCTCCTGCCTCCAAGGGGCCGAAAACCCCGATTTCATCGGGGTCTTAGACGATTGTGCGAGCCTTAACTTCTGGGTGCGCCTGGCGTTGTTCTAAGGATAATCCGTCGAGCAGCCATCTTAGTTCTCGGCGTGTGATCTTCATTGTCTCGCTATTTTTTTCAGTTGGCCAACGGAGCGACCGCGCTCCAGTCTCCGGTAATGGAGCCAAAACCCGTTATGATCCCATTGCAAGATTTTCATTTTGTCCCGCTGCCGGTTACAGAAGACGAACAAGCAGGGTGAAAAGGGATCGAGCTTGAAACCTTCCTTTACGAGCGCAGCTAACCCGTCAATTGACTTCCTAAGGTCGGTGCTCCCGAGCGCTAAGTACACTCGCTCGGTGCCAAA
>CALNBW010000376.1 GCA_937874815.1 uncultured Bacillota bacterium
TACAACCGTACTAGTGGTTCTCCAGAGCCGCAGTATGCAGTTGGTCAATGGGCAAGTGGCTATTGACCAAGGGCACCAAACAGAAGCGCTGGCTGGCAAGGCCCTGCGGCGTAACGGCTAACCTGAGCAGGGGAAACGCTAGAAGTTAAAGGGCTGCGGGATGTTGCTTAGAGCACAGGAGCGGGCTCCAATCGTGCTTGCAGCATACACCCCGCAGCCCTTAACTATTTGCAGTAGACCCTTCTTAGCTGTTAATTGTAAGGTTTTTGCAGGCGAAAACTCCGTCCCCCTGTCCTAGAGGAGGAGGCGGATTACGCGTGCTGGGCGTCCGCGAGGTTGGGCCAGGTTTTTGCCCTCAATGGTAGCGTAGCGATGGTCGAGAAGGCGCTCGATAATCCGATTAACAGTGCGCGTGCTTACTTCTAGGGTTTCGGCCAGTTGGGCCGAGGTAAACAGGCTAGAGTTCTGCTTACGGGTTGCTTGATAGAGTTCGTTCAGTACATTGGCGCTTATACCGGTATCTGAGGCAATTTCAGCTAGTTTAGTTTCCGTGGCGCTCTCCTCGGTAAAGTGTTCACTCTTCGGGCTGATCGGGCCAATCAGCTGATCGGGAGAGAGGGCGACAACTGTATTGGTGCCCCGCTGGGTCAGGGTATGGTTGGTTGCTATCACCGCGTTTGCTTCCGCTTCTTTGATAGTCTGCCCGCAGCCAATGCCAATGGCCACGTCGAAAGCTGTGGCTAGGTTGATGTTCTGCATCAGGTTGATATCTACGAACTGGGCGGTAGCGTCTTCCAGAAGTGGCAAGCTGCAGAGGATTAGATACTCCCAACGGCTAAGGCAGAACATAGCGCCATCTAGCTTCTCTGCAAAGACAGCGATGAGCTTGGCAGCATTACTCAGCTCGTCCACCTCACGAATAGGCATTTCGCCGTAAAAGCGATACTTCTCCTTATACTGTAGTCGGATATGCATGATAGCTAGCGGGCTAGTGTCTTGAGTTTTCAGTCGGTAGCGCAGCATGAGGTTACGGATCTCATGAACGAAAGATTCAGTTGAAGGGCTGATAACTGTGGCCGGAACGTTAAGGTCACATAGCGAGCGATAGACGTCAGTAACATTGGTAATACAGAGCTCGGCACCGCTCTGATAGTTCTCTAGATGCTGGGCCAGAGTAGCGTTCACCAGTCCATCTTGACTGGCATCAGCGGTAACCATGCGGATAGTCAGTTTTTCCTTAGGAATGCCCACGCTATGGAAAGCCTCTACGATGGAGGCATGGTCGAAGGCATCGATACTGATGTTGGTAGGATTGGTCCCATAGCGGATGTTGGCTTTTAGTAGGCTGATCAGTAAGTGCGATTTGTCAATTTCCACGTAGCGCACTGGCACGGTGTGGTGTAAGTGGGCCGAAATGAGCAGGTAGGGGTCGCGGCGCGAGTATAAAAGGCCGTCACACTTTTTCTGGAGCCGGGCAATACGTTCTACCGCATCGGAGATAATCTCATCGTTGCCAAATTCCTCGGTAAGCACCTTCACCCCATCAAAATACTCCTTGACCAGGTCTGACACCATCTGCAATGTGTCGCGGTGTCCCACAACCCCTAGCTTGAACTTCACAGACTTATCCCCCCTCAAGCCGATTGCCTTAGCCAAGAAGCCAAGCTATTTTTGGTCAGGTGTTTCTGCGCGAAACTGACCAGAACCTATTACTGTTTTTCGCGGCCAAAGTGCTGTCGGCTCTTTTCTTATCAATTTGTCCCTTTCTTATCATTATACATTTTGGACGACTTATAGTCGATATACGGACAGGGGGGTGTCTGATACAATGCCGTCAAAGTGAGAAGTAGAATTTTAGCAATAAAGAGGAGCTGAAAAGAATGGCAAAGTATGTAGCAGAACCTTTTAAGATCAAAATGGTGGAACCTTTGACACTAACCACTAGAGAGCAGCGCGAACGATACATCAAGGAAGCTAACTATAACCTCTTTGCACTCAAAAGTGATCATGTATACATCGACATGCTGAGTGATAGTGGCAGTGGCGCTATGAGCGATAGCCAATGGGCTGGCATGATGAAAGGTGATGAAAGCTATGCTGGTGCAAGGGGTTACTATCGCCTGCTAGATGCGGTACGAGATATTTTCGGTTACCGCTTTGTACAACCGGTGCACCAAGGGCGCGCCGCAGAGAAAGTCTTATTGCCCTGTTTACTTAAAGAAGGCCAGTTCTCTGTTGCTAACATGCACTTTGATACCACTCGTGGCCATGTAGCCCTGTGTAAAGCAACTCCGAAAGATATCGTAGTTCAGGAAGCAAAGGACACCGAGAACTTTTACCCATTCAAGGGTAACATGGACATTCCTGCCCTTAGAGCCTTTATTGAAGCAGTAGGTGTAGAAAAGATAGGTGTTATTGTTATGACCATCACCAATAACACAGCCGGAGGGCAGCCCGTTTCCATGGAAAACATTCGCGAGACTTCCAAGGTCGCGAAAGAATATGGCATTCCGATGATTATCGATGCTGCTCGTTTTGCCGAAAACGCCTATTTCATTAAGACCCGTGAGAGTGGGTATGCAGATAAGTCAATCATTGAGATCACGCGGGAAGCATTTAGTTA
>CALNBW010000377.1 GCA_937874815.1 uncultured Bacillota bacterium
TCGTGCTTACAGCAAGTACCCCGCCGCCCCTTCTTAGCTGCAACAGCCTTTTTTTCACATTTCCCGAGCAATAGCCCTAACGGGCGAGCCATCGGCCTTGAGTTTGAGCGGCAGAGCTATAACTTCGAAGCTTAACCAGCTGAGTAGCTGATCGAGATTAGTTAGGTTTTCTAATATATATATACCAGCTACCAAGAGGCGCTTATGCACAGGGAATGGTGGCTGATCAGGTGAGGGCAAATCCATGCCCAGCAGCTTAATCTGCTTCGCCACCAAGAACTCGCAGAATGCGGGGTCTACCACCGGGTGTTCCTCAAAATAGCGCTCACTGCCATACCATCGGTCATGCCCGGTATGAAGCAGCACGATGCTGCCTGTTGGCACCAACTGCTCATAGCTAGGTTGCCAACGAATCAGGGGCTGATTGCGTACATCCAGAACGCAACCAGGGCCTATGAACGAAGCCAGCGGCAGCTCAGACACATATTGCTCTGACGCTAGCATGTGCATGGGGCCATCAAGATGCGTGCCCACGTGCATACTGATCTGCAGGCGGTGGTTGTTATGATGATCCTGGGCAAGCCACCTCGTCTGCACTAACTCTGGCACGTCATCTCCCGGATAAACGGGCATACCGCTCTCGATATTATGTGAAAGATCTACTAACCTTGGCATGCTTGCCACCTACTCTCCCCTAAAGCTCTATCCCTGCCCGCCTTAAAGACTCCATCAAACCATCTGTATCCTGGCCTCTTCTGGCATACTTACGGGAAATATGTTCGCCCCAACCATACTGGTCGTAGCCGACCTCATCTTCACCCTGCTCGGGTTTCTGGATCTTGGCATTCCTGCGCGCATAGTAACCTTCGCGAATCAAACCGGCATCCATGACCGAAAGCGCCTCTTCCACGTCTGCTGCAGTTAGATCGAGATACTCGTCCCGATGTAACACAAACTTAGTTGGAATGCGCGGGCGCGGCTTAGGTGCTTCTGCCGGATAGCCTAGGACCATGCCCACAACTGGGAACACTCGCTCTGGTAAGTTGAAAATCTCCCGCAGCTCGCTGTCCAGATTGGGGGCAGAACCTAGGAATACTGTACCCAATCCCAAACTTTCAGCCGCCAGAACCATATTCTGGCCGAAATAAGCTACATCCTGAATTCCTAGGAACATCATCATCAAATCGCTGGCAGTGTTCACCCTGCCTTTTGAGGCAATGAACTTCTCTAGTTTGCGGAAATCTAGGCAGAACAACATAAAGACTGGCCCTCGCGTAACCAAGGGACCAAATAGTTTGCTCAAGCGTTCCCGCTTGGCTGCATCCTTGGTATAAATACAAGCATACATTTGTCCAGTAAACGGTGCCTGCTGGCCAGCGCGGGCAATATGCTCGATCAGCTCCTCAGGCACATCCTGATCAGTGAAACTACGGATTGAAGCGTGCGACATAATAGCTTCAATTACTTTACTCATTAACCCAACCCCCTTTTAGCATTCGGTTTCGCCCTTTAGGCGTTAATTCCTGTCTGTCAGTAACAATAAGTAGGCCCATGCAGGGCTTGGTTAATTATATTATTGCCGAAGCAAGGAATAGCGCGACTCCTGGCGAAGATGTGATGCAGAATGATATTTGCGGAACATAACAAGGGGAGGAATTTTAGTGCTGAAGTTTCTGTCTCGCCAGCGCCGCCCGGCCACAGTTCCTCTGGAGCAAGACACCCACTCTACTGAAGTCGCACCATCCAAGGAAAAAGAGCGGATAACCACATCGGAGCACGTTAGCTATGCCATCGGCAAAGAAACTATGATTAAAGAGCTGTTCGGTGGACGGGCCAGAATAGCCAGCGGCCCACTGCCTCCTGGCTGCGAAGGTTCTGATGAAAACCTTAGGCCCTACCCCTTGACCCTAACCGGGCCAAGGCAAAACTGGCCGAGGCTGGCTATCCCCAAGGGCTACCTCAGCCACTCCTACTCCATGTCCGTGCGGGTCATGAAGTGCAGCGCCAGCAGGCGGAGATGGTGCGCAATTGGTTGGCCCAAGTTGGCATTCGCCTGGAGACAAAGGAGATACCGTGGGCGGAGTTGGTTACAGGTGCCCGCATGCGCCAATGCGATCTTTTCTTTCTCGGGTGGACGGGCGACACCGGCGATCCGGACAACTTTGTGCAGCCCCTATTCAATAGCACCAACCATGGTGATCTCGGCAATCGCACCTTTTTTACTGATGCAGGAATAGATGCCAAGCTAGCAGCCGGCCAGAGTATTCGTGATCCTGAGCGAAGGCGACAACATTACCAAGAGTTACAGCGGCTACTGCACGATTTAGCCCCCTGGGTGTTTCTTTCCTATGAAGATCAGTTCCTAGTGACACGACCGGAAGTGCGCGGGCTCAGCTTACATCCCCTCGGCATGGTTTACCTGGAGAACGCCTGGCTCGATCCAACAATGAACAGGGGGAAGGATGAATGAGAAAAAAGTTGATACTGCCCATCATTTTAGTTTCCTTGTTAGCACTTGTTGCCTGCACTGGGAGTGGGCAGCAAGACGGCCAGAGTTATTTAGAAGAACTTAGCACGCAAGATTTCGAGATAGCCTATGAGCTAGGCAAGGCATTCCTCGATGATTTCTATGCCCAGAAAGCAGGACAAAGAAATATCGATTTCGCCCACTACATTTCTAACGAGAACTTGCTAAAGTACTCAAACAAACGCATGTCAGTTGAGACTTATGTCTACGATATTAAGGAAGTTTCCATCGGACTAAATCAAGCGCGGTTTATTCGTGAGGAAAAATGCTATTACCTTAATTACGCTGTCTATGCAAGGCATGGTCTGATAGGTGAGTCCTTGGAGGAAATCGAAGTCCTGATATCCGCTGATAAAGGGAAGCCTGTAGTCTCAGATTGGTATATAGAATGCGGAAAGGGAATCAGCTCATTTGATCAAAACTACCGGCCCAACGCATCAATCAATTCGCCGGATGTGTTGAACAATGAGGAGTTTGTTAAAGCGATCTTTGAAAAAGCCGGTATAGAATAAGCCTGTGCCGATCCGCAGTTATTTCTGATGATGCTGGGCCAGATATTTCGTCTGCACTAACTCTGAACCGAACGGGGGCTGTCCCTGTTCGGTTCATTTTCTTACTCACGGAATATTTAGCGACAGGTAAACGCCAAAGCCCTACGAATATGTTTAGGGATGCTAATAATCTTGGCCGACATGAAAGGGGACAGATTCTATGTGGAGTGCTATCGGGGTAGCCGCTGCTTTCTTAACCATTATTGTGCTGGTTACGCGGAAGGTAGCCTTAGGCTATGCACTGCTGGCCGGCTCATTTATTGCGGCAATTTCATCTGGCTTAAGCCCTTGGGGCTTCGTAGTAACATCAGCTCAAACCCTGGTGCAACCTTCTACCCTAAACCTGGTATCAACGCTAGTCTTAATTAGTATTATGGGTAGCTGGATGAAAAGCCTCGGTATCTTGGATCACATGGTGGATGCCTTAGAGAAAGTGCTCCGCAGTGCAAAACTCACTATTATGGTCATTCCTTCCATAATGGGAACTCTGCTGGTAACAGGTGGAGCCATTATGGCTGCGCCTATGGTAAACTCTATGGGGGATCGTATTAACCTCAGCAATGAACGCCGAGCGGCCATTAACTTGCT
>CALNBW010000378.1 GCA_937874815.1 uncultured Bacillota bacterium
TTAGGCAGCGACGGTTAAAGGCTGCCAATTGTTTGAGCTTAGGCGAGTTTTGGCCGTCTCAGTCGATGTCTAAGCACGTTCCTACAGCACCAGGCCACACGCGCGCGAGTAGGACCACGACCTTTTTTAGCAACCTCTGCAACAGCCCCTTTTTTGTGCGGAACATAAGGGAATTCATATCGTCAAAAGAGGCAGAATGCTTGGGAGGTGCCGAAGATGTCTTTTACCAACAAGAGATCTTGGATAGTAGCCCTGCTGTTAGTTGCCCTGTTCGCTTTCCCCGCGATGCACACAAGTTCGACCTCCGTACGCGCCGTCGCCTTTGGCGAACCACTAACCAGTGCCACCTACGTGGGTAACCACATCTATGTGGCTGCGGCCGAATTCGCCGTTAAGCTAGGGTATCGTTACAATTGGAATGCGTCGGCTGGCGTCATCCATTTCAATTCTGACCCCTACCATAATGACTACACCAACAGTGCCGCTACGTATCAAGGGCACCCCGTGCTGCAGGTGGTGATCGGTAACGAGCAGATCACCCCAACTCCACCAGCCTTGCTGCTGCAAAACAAGCCTTATGTCCCCCTGCGCTTAGCCACCGCGGTGGGAATTGACGTGGGCTGGCATAAAAAAACGCAAACGGCTTACATCGGGAGCCTCACGACGACCCAACTACCCCGTATCGGCAGCCAGGCCAACTTGGAGAAGCTGTTAGCCCAGAACCTTGGTGCCTACTACCGCCGCGACAGAGATGACTTCGTCGTCGCTGCAGCCACACCTACTAGTCAAAAGGCCACCACCAACAGGGCGGGGGTGCCCGCCTACTCTGGCACCAACGTCCAGGTAAGCGGCGTCGACGAGTCGGATCTGGTAAAGACCGATGGCAATTACATCTATCAGGTGCGCGCCCGTGATGTGGTCATCAGCCGCGCCTATCCGGTGGCCGACATGCAGGTGCTAGCCCACATCCCTTTTGCTACTGACAGCCTTCAGCCACTAGAGCTATTTCTGGAAGGGGATTACCTGCTGATCATTGGCCAAAGCTATAATTTCATGGTGGAACCGCAGGTCACCAATGGCGGCGCCCCCTTCCTCAGGCCTGATGACCGTCGCTGGCCTCCCGGCCGCTCGCTAACGAGCGCCCAGGTCTACGATGTTAGCGATCACACCGCTCCCAGGTTATTGCGTGAAGTAGAGCTGGAAGGCGGTTTTCTTTCGGCCCGCAAACTCGGCACCCGGATCGTCTTGCTTACTAATCAGCATCTTTATGGCAACGACCCCACCCCTCCCTACTACCGGGACACCTTTTCCACTAGTGAACAGACACAGCTTGACCCTAGCCAGATTTGCTACTTTCCCGGAGGCGACTATCAGAGCTACTTGCTGACAGCTTGCTTTGATTTGGCTGATGCTGTTAATCCAGCCAAGATCAACGCTTATTTAGGTGCGGGTGAGAATGTCTATATGTCCGAGCAAAATCTTTATATCTCATTGCCGAGCTCCAGCTATGCAGATACAGCTATCTACAAGTTCTCTCTTGCGGGCCTAGAACTCTCCTTTGCGGCTAAGGGGAAGGTCCCGGGCCAACTACTGAACCAGTTTTCTTTGGATGAATACGCTGATCACCTCCGGGTAGCCACAACAGCGCAACGGGGTGGCGTGACCCAGAATAACGTCTACGTTCTCGACGCTAATCTGAGCCTTACCGGCAGCATCGAAAATATAGCGCCGGGAGAGCGTATTTATGCGGCCCGGTTCATGGGTCCACGGGGCTACTTGGTCACCTTTCAACAAGTTGACCCGCTGTTTGCCTTGGATCTAAGCGACCCGATAGCTCCCCGCGTGCTAGGGGCCCTCAAGATTCCTGGCTTCAGTACCTACCTCCACCCCATCGACGAGAATCATCTCCTCGGCATCGGCAGAGATACAACCCTGATTGAACATAAGGATTCGCAGGGACGGATTACCAGTACCCAGGTGCTGGAAGCAGGTATTAAGCTGTCCATTTTTGATATTAGCGATACTAACCAGCCGTTAGAGAAATACTCCATTAGTGTTGGCGGGCGGGGTAGCTATTCCCCCGGCCTTAACAATCATAAGGCTATCCTGTTTGATCAGGAACACAATCTGCTCGCTTTGCCAGTCTCCCTGACAAAAGATTCTACTGATCCAACAGGGTACAGCCCTAGCGTCTTTCAAGGTGCTGTTGTCTGGCGGGTGGACGCCATAGACGGCCTTAGCGAAACCGGACGCATCTCCCACCTAACAACCGCGCAACTAGCCACGGACGATTATTTCAGCTACGCCAATTCGTCTGTCATCGAACGCGTGTTGCTCATCGACGGGAACGTCTATGCTGTTTCTGAGCAGCGCATCAGTGCCCATCAATTGCCTGATCTAGAGCAATTGGGAAGTATCCAGCTTCCGTAGCGGCAAAGGTCGCGTTCCTGCTCGCGCGCGTGTGGCCTGGTTACTGTAGGTAGATGC
>CALNBW010000379.1 GCA_937874815.1 uncultured Bacillota bacterium
GGCCAACTGTTTGAGCCTAGGCGAGTTTTGGCCGCCTCAGTCGATGGCTAAGCACCTACCTGCAGTATCAGGCCACACGCGCGCGAGTAGGACCAACGACCTTTATCAGCAGTCTCGTCCGCAGTCCCGCCGCTAACGCTACTGCTGGGATAGTCTGCGACAGCCCCTTTTCTGACCTTCTACAATGGAGAACGGGCCGGGCAGTATAACTACGGCTTCACTTGTCCGACAGCATTTTCGTTAGGGACGCCAATTACGACCAGGTCAATTTTTAGCGGCTTAGGCTTTTGCCACTGAGGCACTGTGGCCGTAATATCGATTTGGTGACGGCCTGGTTTTTCAATCTCAGTCTGCCAAGTGAAACGCCCCTCTTCGTCAACTGTGATCTCTTCTCCGTTGATGGTTACTTGTACTCCGGATAGTGCTTGCCCAGACACAAGATACGGGCCTGGTAAGACTCTTTCCATCTCGGGGTTATCTAAGGTCACAGGGGCAAAGGTATATTCCTTAAGCGTCGTGTTGCCAGCCAGGTCGGTAGCCTGCAAGGTAAAGGAGATACCCTTCTTGAGGTCTACCGGGATAGGGTCCGAAGTGAAGATACCATAGTCATAACCGCGATCGGGCTGCGACAGGTCAGCGTAGTTGTGCACTACTAACTTTTTGCCGTTGAGTAGCACCTCACCTCCGATATCTAGCAAACCGAACATCAAGTCGTCAATCAGGCCCTGGATGACAACATGGTCATCAAGAGTGCTCATAATCGGCTTAACTGCTAGTAGTTCCGGCGGCGAGCTATCTAAAGTCAGTCGAGCATAGGCCATAGCGCCTTGGTCATTGGCGTTGGTCATGTTTACCCAAGGGCCGCCCGGCGTCAATTGATACTGCGGGTAAATGGTGATGCTACCTTCGGGTACTTCCACGCCTGCGGTAGGCAAACTGCCATCCCATACAAAGCTATATTGACCGGCTGACTGAGGTCCGGTGTAACCAAAGTAGCTGTCAGACAATCCATGGATTCGGAACCGCACATCGTTAACAGGCGTACCCAGCGTGTAGGTAAAGGTGACAGTCTTCTGTGTGGCTGCTGGGTTCAAAGACAGATAATGCGGTGCTACCGTAAACTGGCTTACGGGCTGACCATAGACGAAGTGGTAAGGGAGCCGATAATCATCTGTGGGATCATTCACGTTTTCGAAGTAGATGTAGCCGCAGTATTCACTTTCGCCAAAAGTACTGGGTGGCAAGTTAGCTCCGATTACCAGTGTTACTGGTAAGGTGCTTCTGGCACCTGCTGCTAGGGTAACTACCTCTGGCAGCAGCACTTGGTAGTCATTGGCAGGGTTATGTTTAGCAACCCTGAGCTTATACGTTGCGCTACTTCTGTCAATGCTTTCTAGTTCTATCTGTCTGGTCAGCTGTCCTACCGTTGCCTCTTGGACGGACAGGCTACCTGGCTTAATAAACAGCTTGGTATTTAGTGCACGGGGAATGTTTATCATGCCGGCACCCTGATCAATGGGACGGTATGAGTGACCATCCTCCTGCTTGATGTCTAGTGCAGTATTCATCAGAGCTAACTTGATCTGCTCCGGCGACCAATCTGGGCGCGCTCCTCGCAAAATGGCTGCTGCACCCGCTACGTGGGGTGTTGCCATGCTGGTGCCACTTAGAGGCGCGTACCAAGCGCCGTTTTCTCCCTTAATAGCGCCACTTACAGGCTCTTCACCAGCAGCCGGGAAAGGAACCGGGGCCAGGATTGAAGTGCCAGGCGCGGCTACATCGGGTTTGATGTCTAAGGTTGAGCTAGGTCCGCGGGAGCTGCCGCTGCTCATGAGATTGTAACTGCCTACTCCCATCGTAATCGTCTGGTTGGCAAGAGTCTTAAGGAACGTACCATCCTCCAACGTGATCCCTAGGGTAGGGATATCGGCTGTACTGCCTAGACTGCCCGATACTACTCCACCGCTTACGTTGTTGTATACGATTACAGCTACTGCACCTGCGTCGCGAGCGTTATCGTGCTTGATCCTGAAGGAGGTGAAACCAGTAGGGCCGCCCCGTGAAACCAGCGCTACCTTGCCCATTACCTTACTGTTGCCTGCACCGTCATAGAAATCCGCAGGATATCCGCCAAAGCCACAGTCGACGTATTCTAGCGTCTGGCCTTCTATTTCACCCAGTCCAGGCGAATAGGTAAACATCGATGCAATATGGATTCTGCCCGTGCCAGTAGAGCTGATCAACATTTTCGTTAAAGCATTGGCATTGCCAACTGAAATGGCAAGGGGAGCATGAGCGTAAGTTCCGGTAGTCCGCTCTACGGGCCCGTTATTGCCGTTAGAGCAGGTGAATACAATACCCGCCAGCACAACATTATCCACGGCCTTTGCCCAAGGCGTCTCGGTATGACCGTAGGAAGAACCCATGCTCATTGTTAGCACATCTACGCTATCGCGCACAGCCATCTCCATTGCTGCTAGTAAGCGTGCACCTGTTCCCCCTCCGCCTGAGCTGACCCTGTAGTTGATGAGGGATGCCCCAGGTGCGACGGCGGCTACGGTTGATCCAACATGAGTGCCGTGGCGCCCGTCAATGCCAATCTGGCCCGATTGCTCAATCGGTTGGTTGAGCCAGAAATCCCAACCACCGATTACTCTGTAGCCCGGGCCAAATCCGGCTCCTAGGTCGGGGTGTTGCCAATCGATCCATCCGTCTATGACCCCAACCACAATGCCACTACCATCGTGCCCAGGTGGGATCTGCCAGGCGGTGGGAGCGCCGATGGCAGGGACACTCACATCCAGATCCTCATAAATGGGTATGTCAGGGTAGACGGCCTTCACTCCTGGTATATTTTCTAGCTGCGCCACTTTGTTAGCAGGTAAGTCTACAGCCATCCCATTGAAAACCATGGTGTAGCCGAAGCGAGCCAACGAAGCCAAACCCCGTTGGCGCATGTTCACCTTAACTTCCTCTTGCTTGCTATTTAGCGACTTCTCGTAGTCCTTTTCTTGCGCAAGGCCAAATAGCATACCTTTTGCCTCCGAGTTGGCCCGCTGCTTGATTACTGGCTCATCTTCTAGCTCCACGATGACTGTTATGATCTCTTTTGACGAGAGATCGTAGCCTTCAAAGCGGGCCTCTAATTCCAAACTAGGCTTAGGAGCGGCATGCGCAGCTAAGGGTGTGAACAAACCAAATCCGCAAAGTGCAACTACCAAAGGCAACGAAATTAGTTTACTGCACGACAATTTACCTCGGGACACAACGACACCTCCATTTATTTATATTTGGGTGCCATTTGCGCTGCCTAATCGCTTGCCACCTCCCTTAGTAGACAGAGCAGATGTAATGCACCTCCATTTACTTCCTTCTCTGCTTTAGTGCTTTTCCCTCTAAATTTTCCAGATAAATCGTTCGACTAGCATAGACAATTAGCGCTGTACCTCTGTCGTTATTCCCAGCATTCTGTAAATCCCTGGCCCTTGGTGCGCAAAAAAGGGCGCATCGCGCCACGTTTTTGGAAAAACGTTTTGCAACACGCCCGTCTTGAAAATCCAATGCTTACTGTAAGCAGTTAAAAAGCAGTTTGAAAGTGCCGTGGGTTTGCCCGCGTTGCTGCGGCCCGAAGGCGAACAATACTACTTCGCCCTGGCCATATTGGGCAGCTATCATCGCGGCCTTGCCAGCGATATGCTCTTCCCCTACTAGCTTACCACTCTGCAGGATATTCTCCGCTGGATACCTAGCAATCACGCGGTAGTTTTCAGCGCGGAAGTTATCATTCACCTGCAAAACTGGGCTATCCCAGCTTAGAATTAAGGCATTCTCAGGCATACCGTGACCGAGGCGGTCACTCGTATCAATGTCAACATGCAAGGTTGAGCCATGGGTATTGTAGTTTTTTGGCCCCAGGCCGGCCACCACGTTGCGCACCTTAAGGTTAAAGGTTTTGATAGCGAAGTCACAGGAATTGTTCAGGGCTAGCAGACGGCCACCAGCCTTGACGAAGGCCCGCAGGGCCTCCACTCCCTCGTGCCCAATGCCTTCCTTGTATTGAGGCGGAATGGAATCGCCATACCAGCTAAGCAGCATAGCTGCCCGCGAGTCACCAGGCATGGTGATATCGACAATCAGCTGCTCCCAATCACTGGGGAAAACTAGCACATCATATTTGTCTTTGAGATTGCCGGCCTTGATGTCTTTAGGCATGACCGTTGTATAGGGTTGCTCGAACTTCTCAAAGACGAGGCGAGTCCAACCTTCGTCGGCGTTGCCACCGAAGAAACGTTGGAACAGGCCCACTCGCAATGGCTGCAAAGCATATTTGGGGCCAGTGAACTCGGCAGTCAGGCCATAGAGGTCGATACCTAACTCGTTGGCTAGCGTTTCTGCCTGAGGTAGCGCTGAGCTTTCAATATAGAAAGCTCCGGGAGCTAAGAACTGATCTGGCAAGAAAAGCTCGTCTTCACTGCGCCATACAGGCACTTGGGCGTGGAGCAAGTGGTTAGCCAAGCGGTAACTGTCATTTAGGCTGCCATCAAATACGTAGCCAAACTGGCCCCGAGAAGAAACTTGTGCAGATAAGGGTGCTAGTTCGGGCACTACCGTGAATTCGCCCGTGAGTGGCTGGCTAGCCGCAACGATGTCCACACCCATGTACTCGGCCACCGTGTCGGCTGCCGCATCAAAAATGCTGGTGGAGCCATCCGGGTTGCGGTTCCATTGGTTATCTGGGTGGAATTGGCGACCCAAGAGCTGCTTGATCACGCCATATTTAGGCTGCGCCAAGAAAACAAGATAGGTCCCTTGAGGGTAAAAGCGAGCATCCGCATAGAACTCGGTTGTCGCCTGATGCACTTCGATACCCTGGTTAAGTAATACTTGCACCAGCTTGCGGGCCGTCAATGCATCATGCTGCTGCGGGGAAATTATGTAGGCCTGTGTTTTGCTGGCCGCACCCCGTTCCGTTTGTCGCGTTGCCTTGAGGTAGCTATTCCACAGCACCGTCTCT
>CALNBW010000380.1 GCA_937874815.1 uncultured Bacillota bacterium
ACTTTCTCTTCCCGGTCACTTTCGTCATTAAGGCCAGTGATGCCATCAATTCTTTTTTCTTTTACAGCTAGCTCCGCAATACGTTCGATCAGCCTGGCCTTATTGACTTGATAGGGTAATTCGCTGACTACGATGCGATGCTTACCATTGCTCATTTTCTCGATACGGGCTTTCGCTCGAATGCGGATTGAACCGCGACCGGTCTTATAGGCGGAGCGGATACCTTCCCTGCCCATAATAAAGGCACCCGTAGGGAAGTCTGGGCCCTTAATATGCACCATAAGCTGCTCTATAGAGCAATCGGGATGATCCATCAGAGCGATAGTGCCATCGATCACTTCACCTAAGTTATGGGGCGGAATATTGGTAGCCATACCGACGGCAATACCAGAAGAACCATTAACCAGAAGGTTAGGAAACCGAGCCGGCAAAACGAGAGGCTCTTCCATGGTATCGTCGAAGTTAGGGCCAAAATCGATTGTCTTTTTCTCAATGTCCCGCAACATCTCCATAGCCAAAGGGGCCAAACGGGCCTCAGTGTAGCGCATGGCTGCGGGAGAGTCGCCATCAATTGAGCCTAAGTTGCCATGCCCATCAATTAACAGGTAGCGACTGTTAAAGTCTTGGGCCATACGCACCATAGTGTCGTAGACAACCGTATCGCCATGGGGGTGAAATTTACCGAGCACTTCACCGACAATTCGAGCCGACTTTTTGTAGGGCTTGTCAGGGTTGAACCCCAGGTCCCCCATGGCATAAAGGATGCGGCGATGGGCCGGCTTAAGGCCATCCCGAACATCGGGCAGAGCTCGTCCCACAATAACAGCCATGGCATAGCTAATGTAAGATTTCTTCATCTCTTGCTCTATTTCAATGGGCATTATCTTTCCATGATCAAATTCCAAAGTTTATCACCCCTTCTTACGACACAGCCCGTTTAGATATCAAGGTTGACTACATATTTTGCATTCTTCTCGATGAACTCTCGTCTAGGCTGTACTCTTTCCCCCATGAGTACGGTCACAATGTCTTCAGCGGCCTGCACGTCCTCCATGGCCACTCTTAACAAGACCCGGTTTTCAGGATTCATAGTCGTATCCCAGAGCTGATCAGCGTTCATCTCTCCTAAACCTTTATAACGCTGGATAGTTGCTCCTTGACGCCCCATCTCGTTGAGCACCTTTTCTAGCTCCTCATCATCATAGGCATACTGGGCCTGCCGCCCTTTGCGCACTTGATAGAGCGGGGGCTGAGCGATATAGAGATAACCCTCTTCAATTAGGGGGCGCATATAGCGGTAAAAGAAGGTCAGCAATAAGGTGCGAATATGGGAGCCGTCGATATCGGCGTCAGCCATGATAATGACTTTGTGATACCGGGCTTTTTCTACCTCGAAATCTTCACCAATGCCGGTGCCCATAGCGGTGATAATTGTCCTAATCTCTTCGTGG
Organism: uncultured Bacillota bacterium; assembly: GCA_937874815.1. Classification (GTDB taxonomy): domain Bacteria; phylum Bacillota; class UBA994; order UBA5500; family UBA5500; genus UBA5500. The sequence goes on from CALNBW010000380.1 coordinate 1,452, forward strand.
GCCAGTACCTTATCTAAACGAGCTTTTTCCACGTTGATGATCTTACCACCGATCGGCAAGATGGCCTGATACTGCCTGCTTCTCCCCTGCTTGGCCGTGCCGGAAGCCGAATCTCCCTCTACCAAATAGAGCTCGCAGAGGGCTGGGTCAGTCACTGTGCAGTCGGCCAATTTGCCAGGCAGAGGAGTGATGTTATCCAGAGCGTTTTTGCGTCTGGTCAGTTCCCGGGCACGACGAGCAGCTTCGCGAGCCTGGGAAGCAGTGGTGGCCTTTTCTATGATCCGCTTGGCAATGGCCGGGTTTTCCTGCAAGAATATACCCAGTTGTTCAGACACAATAGAATCGGTCAGACTACGCATCTCCGTATTACCTAGTTTGGTCTTTGTCTGCCCTTCAAACTGGGGATTGGTAAGCTTTACGCTGAGAACTGCCGTGAGGCCTTCCCGAATGTCTTCTCCCGCAAAATTCTCTTGGCCACTCTTAAAAAGGTTATTTTGCCTGGCATAATCGTTAATAGTGCGCGTCAGTGCTGATTTTAGGCCAATTTCGTGGGTGCCGCCCTCTGTGGTGTTGATGTTGTTAGCAAAGGACAGCACGTTTTCGCTATAGCCGGTGGTCCACTGCAAGGCTAATTCCACTATGGAGTTGTCGCGCTGGCCATTTAAGTAAATGGGCTCCTTAATAAGCGCGTCTTTATTGCGGTTAAGCCACTTCACGAAAGAGGCAATTCCGCCATTGTAGTGAAACTCTTGGTTTTCACCTGTTTTCTTATCTATAAGCTCGATACGAATTCCGCCGTTGAGAAAAGCCATTTCTCGCAGATGGTTGGCCAGAATCTCATCGCTGAATTGAACAGTTTCAAAAATAGAGCCATCCGGCTTAAAATGAATGATAGTACCGGTAATCTGAGAATCACCTACACGTTCCACCTCGGTTTGGGGAATTCCCTTACTAAATTCTTGGCGGAAGACGCCACCATCAGTATGAATCTCGGCAACCATCCATTCTGCCAGGGCATTAACCACAGAAAGGCCTACCCCGTGTAGACCACCAGAAACTTTGTAGCCGCTGCCACCAAATTTGCCGCCGGCATGTAATACAGTAAGCACCAGCTCTAGGGCACTCTTCCCGGTCTTGGCATGTCTGCCTACCGGGATACCGCGGCCGTTATCAATGACTTTTATACTACCATCTTCTAAAATGGTCACCTGGATATGGTCACAATAACCGGCTAAAGCCTCATCGATACTATTATCGACTACCTCGAACACAAGATGATGTAAACCTCTGCTGCCAGTGTCACCAATATACATGCCTGGCCGACGCCGTACTGCTTCGAGGCCTTCCAGCACCTGTATTTGAGATGCATCATAGTTATTCTTTTCAACCAAAGTCTCTCACCCCTTACTAATCGCTAATTTCTTTCGGAAGGGCTGTTCCCACTCTGCTTAGCGACCGTCTGCGTAATGTGCTCGGTACTATAGCAGAAAAATAGACCCGCTCGTCGGCGACAATAAATGACTTAACTGGTTCTTCTTCGTTTCTTACCAGAAAACCTTCATCGCTAGCTGTCTGAATGAACTCAGCAGTGACCTCACTTTGCAGTGCAGTTGCAGCAAAGACACCAACGATGTCTTTTTTGGGGATACTCTGACCCTGGCCAATGTATAAGAGCATTTCGGTATTCCCCCTTTTACTGGACTATGCTTATTATACCATCTGTTATTTCCGCTATTAACAAAGATTTGCTTTGCCAGCCAGTAAATAAGTTTGCTTCTGTACCAGTGATCAAGGTCTGGATTCCTTGATCAACCAGGCCTAACAAGGCTTGGCGGCGAGAGGCGTCTAGCTCTGAAAGCACATCATCCAGCAATAGGACAGGATAGTCGCCCGTTACCTCGCGCATGAATTCCAGCTCAGCCATTTTGATTGCCAATACGGCAGAACGTTGCTGCCCTTGGGAACCAAACTCTCTCACATCAATATCGTTTAGAAGACAGACAAAATCATCCCGGTGGGGGCCCACCAAGGACTGCCTGCGTCGCAACTCGTTGTCATGTTGCTTTTCTAGTATTGCCCGAAAGGTCTCTGTTACCTCGGTTTCATTGACACCGGCACCAAATTCCAGGGCATACCCCCAAGGACGATATACTAGCTGCAGCTTCTCCTCGCCCCCAGAGATCCGGTACAGATTAGGCTCGGCATGTTTGGCCAAAGCAGCCAACGCCTTTTGTCGCAGAATGGTGAGGCGAACACCGAATCGGACCAACTGTTCTGTCCAAGTTTCTAAGGCAATTTTGTTGGTTGCTTTGCCGTCAAAGGATCTCAGCAAATTGTTGCGTTGCAGTAGGGCCCGGTTATATTGCTGTAGTGTATATAAATAGACTGGGCTCACTTGCGAAAGCTCGATATCCAGGAAACGACGCCTAAGAGCAGGCGGGCCTTTTAAGAGTTGCAGGTCTTCTGGCGTGAATAAAACGGAGTTGAGCACACCTAACAACGCACTTAACTTGCGTTCTACAATGCCATTTATCTTTAGCTCGCGTCGCCGATCTGCACCGAGGCTGAAATCTATCTGCACTTTAAGGTTGCGTTTCCTGACGCCAGCATGCAAGAAAAATCCGGTAGTATCCCAGCGGATTAGATCATACTGACTGCTAGTCCGATGAGATCTGCCGGTAGAAAGAAAATGGACGCTTTCTAGGAGATTAGTCTTGCCCTGGGCGTTTTTTCCAATAAGAATATTGAGTCCAGGGTGTAAAGCAAGCTGGCAGTGATCATAGTTACGAAAATTGTGTAGAGTAAGCGTTTCCACCTTCATAACAAGATCAGCCCAACACTATGTCTTGCCCGGCGATAGTAATGCGATCACCAATGTATAGTTTGCGCCCCCGCCTAGCTTCCACAGCTCCATTTACCTTAACCACATGCTCTTGTAGGAAAAAACGACATTCCCCTCCACTGGAAATCAGGCTCAATTTCTTCAAAAGTTGCGACAGGGTGATATAGTCACCAGTTATGTTAACTAACTGTTCACCCATTAGTTTACCCTCCCTTATGTGAGACGCACGGGCATCAATAAACTGAAGTAGTCTTCTTGGCCCAGCGGCCGACAGATGCAGGGTCCATAGGTGCCATGGAAATCGATGGCGACTTCAGGTGCTTGGGCACTGCGTAGTACCTCAATAAAGGACCTGATGTTATACATAATCTCCAGGTCGTCACCGGCTTGCTGCACTGGTATCGCTTCATAGTGTCTACCTAGGTCTATTGACTGGGCTGATACTGCAATTTTGCCCTCGCTGATTGTGAACTTAACTGAGCCAGCTACACCATTTTTACATACTAAAGCTGCTCTTTCCATAGCTTGCCACAATTCTTCCGTGCCTACTATAATTTGCGTCTGATAGCGCTCTGGTACGAATTGCTGAATATCAGGAAATTTGCCCTCAAGCAGTCGGGTCACCAAGCGAGCGCCGGAAAACTCAAAAGCAGCATAGTTCTCACCGATGTCAATTTGTAGTTGGTCATCATCCCCTAGTAGTTTCAGCAAATCGCGAATTGCCCTACCTGGAACAACGGCCTGCGTTTGCTCTGCTGATTGGAGATAAGAAGACCAACGACAAGCCAGTTTGAAACCATCTAGAGCTGTTAACCGGACATCATCTGCGGTGAATGCCAAAAGGGCTCCCGTAAGTACAGGCCGTAGTTCTTCAGTGGAAATAGCAAAGCTGACCTGGCGGAGCATATCTTTGAATAGTGGCTGGGGCAAAGTATAACTATGCTGCAAGGCGAACTGAGGCAGTTCCGGGAATTCTTCCAGTGGTAATGTCAGTATTTCCATCTGGACACTGCCACTTTGAAAGCTGATAGCAGAGCGCCCCGGTAGTTGCTTGATCAGGACGGTATCACCAGGGCTGCGGCGTACGGCTTCCGTAAGAATTTTTGCCGGGATAACTACTTCTCCCGGTTCGTTCACGGTGGCCTCACCAACTATGGAGATACTGAGTTCTAAGTTGTTGCTGGTCAGTCGTACTTGGTTATTATCGGCTTGTAAAAACACCCCAGCCAAAGAGGCAATGATGGGTTTGAGAGGCACGACCTGGCTCACTGTCTGGAGCATCTGTAGAAAAAGTTCCCGTTCGACACTTATAATCATTTTTTATACCCCTTTCTTACTGTGATTGGGCATAGTGGATCAAGTATAAGAATAAGATAAAAGATAGTCGTATTAGTCATAAGGGCTGTGGAAGCTGTGGATAACTGCCGGTAAGCTAGGTGAGGCGTCATGATGGCTTGTGGTCTAGTTTGTGGACTAGTAGCTTCGCTTGTCCACAATGCTAACAGGTTACTGCAGTTTCTTGGTTAAAGCATCGAGCACGGCAGCCAGTTCTTTATCGGTGGCTAGCTCTTTTTCTATCTTATCGCAAGCATGTAACACAGTAGTATGGTCGCGGCCACCAAAAGCTTCTCCGAGACGGGGTAAGGAATGATCAGTAAGTTGCCGGCATAAGTACATGGCAATTTGCCTGGGATAGGAAATAGCCCGGGTTCTTTTTTTGGCCTTCATATCACTGGGACGGATGCCAAAATGCTGTGAGACTAGCAGTTGAATAGCCTCAACGGTTATTTCTTTCTTTGCTTCGGGAGAAATGGTGTCTTTGAGCCCCTCGTCTACGAGCTCAATACTGATGGGGCGCGAAGCAAAAGAGGCATAGGCGTAAATACGGGTTAGGGCACCTTCCAACTCACGGATGTTGCTGTTAATGCGGTTGGCTAAGTGCAAGAGAACGTCGTTATCAACCTTGAGGTTTTCCAGCTCCGATTTCCTACGGAGGATAGCTGCCCGTGTTTCCAAATCGGGCTGCTGAATATCAGTGATCAGCCCCCATTCAAAACGGGAACGCAGTCTTTCTTCTAAGGTAGCAATTTCCCGCGGCGGACGATCGCTGGAAAGTATTATCTGTTTATTAGCTTCGTGTAGGGCATTAAAAGTATGGAAAAACTCTTCTTGGGTTTGTTCTTTACCAGCCAAAAATTGAATATCGTCAACCATAAGTAGATCTACGTTACGATAGCGGTTGCGAAATTCTTCGCTGCGCTTGTACTGAATAGCGCTGATAAATTGGTTAGTGAATTTTTCACATGATAAATAGACCACATTTAGATGCGGATAATGCTCCAGAACGTAATGCCCGATAGCGTGCATCAGGTGTGTCTTTCCGAGCCCTACTCCGCCGTAGATAAATAGAGGATTATAGGCTTTGGCTGGGGCCTCGGCGACGGCGAGGGAGGCGGCGTGGGCAAACCGGTTGCTGGCACCGATAACGAAGGAGTTAAAAGTATACTTAGGATTTAAATTGTACTCAGGGTTATCCTCGTTGTTGCCTTTTTCGTTTGGAAGCATCACCTTTTCAATGTCTTCCTTCAGTGGATCTAGATCTTCGTAGGGTAAAACGAACCTAATAGTAAGCGGCCTACCGGAAGTAGTTTGTAAGCTTTCGGTAATGAGAGCAGCATATTGGTTCTGTAGCCAGTCGCGGTTAAATACATTGGCTGCCCGGAGAATAAGCGTGTCCTGTTGTAAGTCAACAGGTTCTAAAGAGAGAATCCAAGTCTCAAAACTGGGTTTGCTGAGTTGCGATTCCATAGCTACGAGAGCCGCATCCCAGATCGCCTGGCAATCTGCCTTGCTAACCACTTGTTAATACCCCCTCCAGCGGATGGTTAGACAGTTTTCAACAAGTCGTACATAAATTCTACCACAATCGCCAGGGGATTTGTGTATAAGTTGCCGATTTACCCACAAACTGTCCACAAAAACTGTGGATAACCGATTATGGGCGCGAATATTGTCAGATTGGGCGTTTTCTAAGGTTGATTCGATTAGGTGTTCGCTCAGTTTATACACAGCATTGTCCACAGCCTGTGGATAACTGTGTGGATGAAATACATAAGATACGAGGCTTGTTACCCAAAATAACGCGATATGGACTGGGTTTTTAGTGGAGAAGGCCAATTTCGCCCCTTTTTATGTAGAGTGGGCATTGTTATGTAAACTAACAGGGCTGTAGACAAAACTATCAACAGCTGTGGACAAGCTAGAATCACTAAACTCTGCATTAGCCAAGGACGGCTACTCTGACTGTTAAAGGGGCTGCGGGGCACTTGCTGTAAGCACGATTGGAGCCTGCTCCTGTGCTCTAAGCAAGTACCCCGCAGCCTAAGTTATGCGCGTTTGGGCGCGACAGCCCCGGGTAGTTGCGTATTCAAATTAAAGGGGGTGGTTAATATCGAACTCAGTCCCCGGCAAAAAAAGATTTTAGAGCTGGCTAAAGCCCAAGGGCCGATCACCGGCGAAGAGCTAGCAAACCATCTATCTGTTACCCGGGCAGCGCTGCGTCCCGATTTGGCCATCCTGACGATGGCCGGCCTGCTAGACGCGCGCCCCAGGGTGGGCTACACTTACACCGGCAAAAGTTTGAGTTTTTTTAATATAGAACGCCTGAAGCTGACTAAGGTGCGGGAAGTCTATTCAGTGCCCGCCGTCATCAGCGAGGAGAAGTCCGCCTATGATGCTATTGTCACTATGTTCCTAGAGGATGTTGGCACTCTAATTGTGGTCGATCAGAATGCCCATCTAGCCGGCGTAGTTACGCGCAGCGATTTATTGAAGAATAGCATGGGCAGCTTAGACCTGGAGAAGGTGCCTGTAGGTGTAGTGATGACCCGCTTGGCCAGTGTCATCTATGCGACACCAGATGAAACAGTGCTACAGGCAGCCCGTAAGCTGCTTTCGTATCGCATCAGCACGTTGCCGGTAGTAAGGCCAGTTAATGATGCAGGGCAATTGGAGGTTGTGGGTGTGATTTCTCAGCGCGTGGTTACCCGACTATTTGTAGAGATTGGCGAGGGGCGCTAAAGGGGAGGATTCCGTGGATAAACCGATGTTTGTTTTTGTTGTTTCTGACTCCATTGGGGAAACGGCGGAGCGAGTAGCTCGGGCTGCAGCTAGCCAATTTCGCGAGCAGGCTTTTGAGTTCAAGCGAATCCCTTATGCTGCCTGCGTAGACTCATTGGATGAAGTTTTGAAGGAAGCAGCTAATGCGCATGCATTAATTGTGCATACCTTGGTTTGCCCAGAATTGAGAGGGCACCTGAATCAGCTTGCGGCTGAGCATCAAATTCCCTGTGTGGACATTATGGGGCCAGCGCTGGACGCAATCAGCCGTGTCAGCCACCACACTCCACGCCTACAGCCGGGCCTAGTGCATCAGTTAGATGAAGAATACTACCGCGAGATTGAGGCCGTTGAATTTGCGGTTAAGTATGATGATGGTAAGGACCCCCGGGGGTTGCTGCGGGCCGACGTAGTTCTGATTGGCGTTTCGCGTACTTCAAAGACGCCCTTAAGTATGTACTTGGCACATCGGGGTTTCCGGGTGGCCAATGTGCCCTTGGTGCCAGAAGTGAGCCCCCCGGAGGAGCTCTTCATGCTGCCCGAGGGGCATGTCATTGGTCTCACCATCAGTGAAAAGCAATTAAAGCATATCCGAGAAGAACGCTTAAAAGTGCTTGGCTTGCAGCCTAACGCTAACTACGCCAGCGATGAACGTATCCAGGAAGAGCTGGATTACGCCCTGCACATCATGGAAAAGCTAGGCTGCCCAGTTATCGATGTGACGCAGCGTGCGGTAGAGGAAACAGCTAGCCAGGTAATGCAGATGCTGGCAGAGCAGGACCGCGGCTAGGGTTAGGTCGAGGCAAATAGGGGTATGGGGGGGCGGGCTGATGCAGATTAGGCAGATTACTGAGCAGCGCGAGTTGTCGTTGTTATCCCCGTATGCAATGCAGGCACAGTACTCCAGGGGGCGTCAGTGGCCTGAGGAAGAATGTGCGATACGCACCTGTTGGCAACGTGATCGTGACCGTATTTTGCACTCCAAGTCCTTTCGACGTTTAAAGCACAAGACCCAGGTTTTCATTCAGCCGGAAGGCGATCATTACCGTACGCGCCTAACGCACACCCTAGAAGTATCGCAGATAGCGCGTACCATCGCCCGTGCCTTGGCGCTTAATGAAGACCTAACTGAAGCCATTAGTCTGGGGCATGACCTGGGGCATACCCCCTTTGGGCATGCCGGCGAGCAAGCTCTAGATCGGTTACTGCCGGGCGGTTTTCGGCACAACGAACAGTCTTTAAGGGTAGTAGACAAGTTGGAAGGTGTGAGAGGGTTAAACCTAACCGTAGAAACACGTGACGGGATCATTTGCCATACCGGTATTGAACACCCTTCCACCTTAGAAGGCGCTGTGGTCCGCCTGGCAGACCGCATAGCTTACATTAATCATGACATTGATGATGCCTTACGGGCTGGGGTGCTAAAAGAGCAAGATATTCCCCAGGCCGCATTAGAGGTGGTAGGGCAGACCCATGGGGACAGAATTCATAATATGGTGCTTGACGTCGTTCAGCAGAGCCAAGGCCGAGGCGTTATCGCGGTATCTGCACCCGTCCAAGCTGCGATGGACGAGTTGCGTGACTTTCTGTTTGATCGTGTTTATATCGGTTCCGAGGCTAAGCGCGATGAAGGTAAGGCAGAAAGAATGGTAGATATTCTGTATCAGTACTATCTGCAGTGTCCAGAACAGATGCCTAGTTTGTATCAAAGCGTCTGGCATGAAGAAGGGCTGAAGGTGGCAGTAGTAGACTATGTAGCAGGCATGACGGATCGGTTTATCATTCATCAGTTCGAACAAATGTTTATACCGCAAGGCTGGACATTATAACCAGCAGGAATTTACCCCTAGGTACCGAAATATATCTTAGAGCAGACTCCTCATTCCGTGAGTGTTGGCGGAATGAGGCGTTTCATTCTTAGTACCTAGCAACCATGCAGCTAACGTCATAAGATTTTGTCAGATGTTGAAAATATGCAGGAAACAGTTTGCGTATGACGAATAAAGTTAACAATAGGCATCCATAATTCGTAGGGCGACGATAGTTTTTAATTGCGTTGCTGAGAAGAACGGGGCCATGTTCTATGCATGTTAGTAGAACCAAGAAACGTATGGGTGAGGAGAGATAATGTCTTTATTTACTGATGACTTCATTGAGCAGGTGCGTAGTGCAAACGATATTACAGAACTCATTGGGGAGCAGGTACGTCTAGAACGCAGAGGGCAGAACTGGTGGGGATTATGCCCGTTTCATGCTGAGAAAACACCTTCTTTTAGCGTTAGCCCCGATAAACAGATGTATTATTGTTTTGGCTGCCACGCTAGCGGCACAGTCTTTAACTTTGTCATGGAGACAGCAAAACTCTCTTTCCCAGAGGCGGTGCGTACGCTAGCCTCGCGTGCGGGCATCCCCTTGCCAGAGGCAGTTGCAGATTCACCTGCTGTACAAGCGAAACGTAAGGAGAAGCAGCTACTCCACCGTGTCAACCAATGGACAGCCGATTATTTCTATTCTCAATTACAGCGGGCACCCGACGCTAAGGCCGCGCGCGATTACTTGACCAGGCGGGGCTTGACAGCTGATTTGATAGAAACGATGAAAGTAGGCTATGCGCCAGCAGGATGGACGAATCTTGTGGAAGCGGCTGAACGTAGCCAAGTGCCAACGGAAGCGTTAGTAAAACTGGGTCTAATTGTGGCGCGGCAACAAGAAGGTTACTATGATCGTTTTCGCGCTCGGGTAATGATACCGATTACCGATGAACGAGGCCAGATAGTTGCTTTTGGCGGGCGGGTTCTGGATGATTCGCTGCCTAAGTATCTCAACTCGCCAGAAAGTGTGCTCTTTGATAAGGGACGGCTTTTGTTCGGTCTACACTATGCCAGTTCGTTTATTCGTAAAGCCGGCAATGCCGTTTTGGTTGAAGGCTATATGGATTGCATATCCGCATGGCAGCATGGCATTGGCAATGTGGTGGCCTCGTTAGGAACTGCTTTGACTGCTGCGCAGGCGCGCCTGTTGAAGCGCCATACAGGTCAGGTGATACTTTGCTATGACGGCGATAGCTCTGGTTTGCGGGCAGCCATGCGGGGGTTAGATATTCTGGTTAACGCGGGCCTCCAGGTAAAGGTTGCCAGTTTGCCCAATGGCCAAGACCCGGACGATTGTTTGCGCCAACATGGGGCCGACTATTTTTCACAACAAATTCTGGGCAAGGCTCAGCCAGTGGTAGAGTTCCAGCTAGCAATGCTCCGATCCGAATATGATCTCAATACAGTAGATGGCAAATCGCAGTTTGTAGTGGCCGCAGCGGCTTTGTTAGCCCAGCTAGACAACGAAGTGGCAAGAACGGCGTATGCGCAACAGATTGCTGGTGACCTACAGGTTTCCGAAAGCGCAGTTCTGGCGGAATTAGCCAAGCAGACGCGGGTAACTCGGCACAGGCAGAGGGATAAACTTGGTAATAGCAGGGATACTACTAGAAGTGCGGACCATGCCCTTAGGGTAGAGCTAGATCCAGTTCTGCGTGGTTATCAAGTGGCAGAAGATAATCTTCTTGGCTTAATTTTAAGTAATCAAGTGGACTCGCAGGAATTGCTCATGGCTTGGCAGAAACTCAATGTATTCGCTTATCCTGTTGATCGCGAGTTAATAGAGTTACTCAGTAGTGAGCTGCAAGAGGGGCCAGTCATAGACGTGCGGCGACTGCGCGAACGCATTGACAACGAGGAAATTGCTCAGCGTTTGGCGCAAGTTATGTGGACGGAGAATATAGAGTTAGAGAATGCCGCTATTCTGGCAAGTGACTGTTTGGATAAATTGAAGCACTTAGCCATACGCCAATCGATAACTGCGGTACAAGAACAGTTGCAGCTAGAAAAGGATCCGGTTAGACGCAAGCAGTTGTTGCAGGAACTGCAAGTGCTTATAGAAACGCAGAAAGGTTTGCGACACTAGGCAGGTACGCTAGAGGGGGATTTCGCTTGGATAAGAAAGAGATGTTAGAGGCCATTAAGGAGCTGTTGGAAAAAGGAAAAAAGCAAGGCGTCATCACCTACAAAGAGATCACGGATGCTTTGCATGAGGTAGAGCTTAATCCCGACCAGATTGACGATATCTATGAAAGTCTGGCGGCTTTAGGTGTTGACGTGATTGGTGATGATGACGTTGTCGCTGATGATGACAAGGAAAAAGATGATGACGATGACGATAAAGAGACAGATGAAGCCGAACTAGCTGATACTTCAGTTCCGGCAGGCGTGCGTATGGATGACCCGGTGCGGATGTACCTGAAAGAAATAGGGCGCGTGCCTTTGCTGACCTCAGAAGAGGAGATTTCCTTGGCCAAACGTATGGAGGCAGGCGATGAGGAGGCCAAAAAGCAGTTAGTGGAAGCTAACTTGCGCCTCGTAGTTAGTATTGCTAAACGTTACGTTGGCAGGGGCATGCAGTTTCTCGACTTAATTCAGGAAGGCAACCTCGGTCTCATGAAGGCTGTAGAGAAATTCGACTACACCAAGGGCTTCAAATTCAGTACTTACGCCACCTGGTGGATACGGCAGGCCATAACCCGGAGTATTGCCGACCAGGCCCGTACCATTCGTATCCCGGTGCACATGGTTGAGACTATTAACAAGCTGATTCGCATTTCCCGCCAGCTGCTACAAGAGCTGGGTCGCGAGCCTTTCCCAGAAGAGATTGCGGAACAAATGGATATTTCCGTGGAACGGGTGCACGAGATTCTCAAAATTGCCCAAGAACCAGTCTCTTTGGAAACACCAATCGGTGAAGAAGAAGATAGCCACTTAGGTGATTTCATCCCCGACGATGATGCGGTTGCACCGGCTGATGCCGCTGCCTTTGCCTTGCTGCGGGAGCAGCTTGACGACGTGCTGGATACATTGACAGAGCGGGAGCAGAAAGTCTTGCGTTTGCGCTTTGGCTTAGAAGATGGTCGGGGCCGAACTCTAGAAGAAGTCGGTCAAGAATTTGGCGTAACACGCGAGCGTATTCGGCAAATTGAAGCCAAAGCTTTGCGCAAACTGCGACATCCGAGCCGTAGCAAGCGTTTAAAGGACTTCCTAGAATAAACCGCAATTTTCCCACGTGCTTGCGGCATCCGTGTCAACTCATATAAGAATGTTACCCAAGC
>CALNBW010000381.1 GCA_937874815.1 uncultured Bacillota bacterium
CTCCTGGATAACCATCCCATCCTGTAGCACTAGGGCGGTGACTTGATCGCTTTTTAGACTACTAATATAAAGCCAGCTTACTAGCGCTAGCACTCCAAGCAATGCGACAAGAACAATATCACCTTTCTTCACGTGCAGGCTCCTTCCTTGCCCAGAGGGTCATCTCAGTATATCATGCAGTTAAGGAATACGGGAACTTGCCAAACCGTGGCAGGATTTTGGGAGGAGGAGCTAGATGCCGCGCATCTTAGTAGTAGATGATGAACAGGAAATTGCTGATCTGATTGCTATTCACCTACGCAATGAGGGGTATGAAGTATGTGTAGCTTATTGCGGGGCCACAGCGTTAGATTTGGCGTTAAGCGAGACGTTTGATCTGCTGATTCTTGATATTATGATGCCCGGCATCGACGGGTTAGAAATCTGCCGCAGGGTGAGGGGTGAGCAGAATACGCCCATCATATTTTTGAGTGCGCGGTCGGAAGACATGGACAAGATCCTGGGGCTGAGTGCTGGCGCTGATGACTACATGACCAAACCTTTTAATGTACTGGAGTTGGTGGCGAGAGTGAAGGCCCAGTTGCGTCGCTTTCTTATGCTAAACCCGGCGCTGACCAAATCTCCCGAGACCATTGCGGTAGGTAATCTGCTGATCGATAAAGATAAGCATGCTGTTTATGTCGATGATACAGCTATCAAGCTCACCCCAACGGAGTTTGGCATCCTTTTTCTGTTAGCAAGCCATCCGGGACGGGTTTTTAGCTCCGAGGAAATCTTCACGCAGGTTTGGTCGGAGCCTTATCTGCAAGCGAGCAATACAGTGATGGTACATATCCGCAAGCTGCGGGAGAAGATCGAGGCCGACCCCCAAAAGCCGTTACTCATTAAGACGGTGTGGGGTATTGGTTACAAGTTGGAAGTGGGCAGCTAGAGTATGGACAGACGCCTGAAACCTGGTTGCGCTAAGCAAGTTGCTCGTGGATTAATTATCCTAGGCGTTTTTCTCGCTTACTTTCTGCCAGATGGCGTTCGCCATTCTGTCATGATCCTCACGCTTATAGCGGTTGCTGCTATGCTCGCTATACGTAGGATTGCGGCGATCGGGGGCGTGCGTCTGGCCTGGAAGCGGTTTGTTTACAGCATTCGCTGGCGTTTCATCCTGCTTTTCTTTCTGAGCTTAGTCTTGGCAGCTATCGCTACCCTGCTTTTACTGGGACTGGCTGGCCTATTGAGTTCGGTAGAGCCTTTTTACAGCATATTGCGGGCGCTTTCCCACAGTGGTCTTGCGGTCCCTGCAATTATTCTGGCCGGTCTCCTCTGTTTCGTTGGTTTCTACGTCTTGCTTACCAGTCGGGTGTCTCGCTACTTGGACGAAATTTCGTTGGCTCTAAGAACTATCGCCCGGGGAGATCTGGATGTATATGTGGCAAAGCGAGGAGAAGATGAGCTAGGGGAGCTAGCAGAGAATGTCAACAACATGGCCTTGCGTTTGCGGGCTGTTGTGGCAGAAGAAAAAAAGTTGGAAGAAGCCAAAAATGAGCTTATCGCCGGTGTATCCCATGACCTGCGTACCCCATTAACCTCGATTATTGGTTACCTCGAGTTAGTGGTGCAGCAGAAATATGCCAGCGAAGCTGAAATGCGGCAGTATGCGAATATTGCCCACCAGAAAGCGTTACGTCTGCAGTCGCTGATCAACGAGCTTTTTGAGTACACGCGGCTGAACCATGGAGGGCAGATAAACGAGTGGACAGTCATCAGTTTGAACGACTTGCTGCAGCAGCTGGTTGAAGAATGGACCTGGCAGTTTGAGCAAGCCCAAATGACAATCAGGCTGCAGCTGCCAGCCGATAACGTGCCCGTGCTGGCTGATGGCAATCTTTTAGTAAGGGTATTCGAGAACCTCTTAGCTAACGGCATCCGCTATGGGCAGCAAGGCCGTTACCTAGATCTGGCGCTCAGTGTGGAGTCCGACCAGGCTGCGGTGCGGGTGGCTAGCTATGGCGAGTTAATTCCTCGGGATGATTGGGAGCGCGTATTTGTAAGTTTTTATCGAGTAGACGAATCTCGTTCGGTGCGGGGTGGCGGCAGTGGGCTGGGTTTAGCAATTGCTAAGCAGATAGTGCAGCTTCATAACGGCAGCATCGAGGTGAGGAGCACGGAGATCGACGGCACAGTTTTTACTGTAGAATTACCGCTGGCATCAACTTAAGGAAATCTTAAGCTTTACCCCAGCATGAAGTTAATGTTTATGGGCTATCATCTAGATGCAGACGGTGTTTAGATGAGGTGATCCAATGAAACGGTTTCTCAAGCGGATGTTCTTAATAGCTATAGTTTGCGCCTTATTCTTAGGTGCCATCTTCACCATAGATAATTGGGCAACTCAATACCTTTCTCGGATGCAAGCAACCACTCCCCAACCGCTGCTTAAGGCGGGGGCAGCCGTTGTGATCAATACCGATACGGGTAAAATAGTCTTTAACAAGCACGAAAACATGCCCATGTATCCTGCCAGTCTTACCAAATTGATGACGGCCCTCTTAGTGGCAGAAAAGGCTGATTGGGCGCAGGAAGTTACAGTTGGCGAGGAAGTCACCTTTGTTGGCCCCAAGGCAAGCGTTGCAGGTTTATGTGCTGGTGACCGTCTAACGGTAGAGGAACTAGTCTGGGCCATGCTTTTGCCCTCTGGTAATGATGCTGCTTATGCACTAGCAGCGCATGTAGGGCGCATAGTTGGTGGCCAGGATTTATCAGCGAAAGCAGCTGTGGAGCGCTTTGTGGACTTGATGAATACCCGCGCCCAGGAGCTGGGCACCCATGGAACCCGCTTTGTCAACCCCGATGGTTTCCATCATAATTATCATGTGGCCACTGCTTATGATTTGGCCCTGATTGCCCAAGCTGCCTATAAAAACCCTAAGCTGGCTCCGATTTTTGCTGCTACCGAGCACTGCGCTCAACTGCAACGCGCCGGCTCAACTATTAGTAAAACCTGGCATAATACTAATCTGTTACTAGACGAAACTAGCCCCTATTACTATGAGTGGGCCGATGGGCTTAAGACTGGTACAACCCCTGAGGCCGGTTACTGTTTGGCCGTTACGGCGAGCAAAGGGAAGCAGAACCTGCTAGTGATTATTCTGCGCAGCACAGAAGAGGGGCGCTATACGGACGCCACCTCGTTACTTGAGTATGTGTTTGGTGGATGAGGGAAGGACGCGTGTGTGCTTAGAGCGCGTGTGGCCTACCAGCAGTGCCTGGCTACACGCGCTCCAAGTATGATCGCGGCCTTAACATTCGCTTCTTTAGCTATCGTATCCGGCTTGGAAAGCCTGGCGGTTCAGTTCTAGGAAGCGGGCGGGCACGGTAGCCTCGAGGCCGGCCAGCCAATCTTCCTTGGGGATATCCATCTGCTTTGCCATGGCGCCCAACAGCACCACGTTCACTACCCGCATATTGCCGAGCTGCTTAGCTATCTCCAGAGCATCCAGTTGCACCATGTTAGGTGCGCCCGCCTTAATCTGCTCCAGCGCATCACCCGGATATTCAGCAGCACCGATGATCACAGTCATCGGCATAATGCGCTGCGTGTTAACAACGACGGTGCCCGTCTCGTTCAAGAAATGCATCCAGCGCAAGGCTTCCAGCTGTTCAAAAGCGACAATGTAATCGGCTTGGCCAGGCTCTATGAGGGGCGAGTGCACTTTTTCCCCCATACGCACCTGGGTCACTACGCTGCCACCGCGCTGAGCCATGCCGTGGATTTCGGTCATCTTTACATCGTAGCCCTGTCGCATGGCCACGTCAGTGAGTATCTTACTAGCCAAGATAGTTCCTTGGCCGCCAACGCCAACCAAAAGAATGCTGACAGTACCTTTCATTATTGTCCCTCCTCTGGCACGATTGCACCAAACTTGCAGACTTGCTGGCAGAGCCCACAGCCAACGCAGAGAGCGGGGTCGATGGTGCTTTTCTTGTCGGCAAAGCTGATAGCAGGGCAGCCGATTCGCATGCACATGCGGCAACCGGTGCAGGCATCATGGTTTACGCGCAGGCGGGGCTCGGTCTGCTTTACGATCAGAGCACAAGGACGGCGGGCGATGATTACAGAGGGCTCGCGCACTGCCGTCTCTTCCTTGATAGCCTGATCGAGGGCGGCCAAATCGCCCGGGTCTACTACGCGCACTCGCTTCACGCCAACAGCGCGGCACAGCGCTTCAAAGTCTACCTGGGAGGCAGGTTCGCCTTGTAGCGTCTGCCCGGTTGCGGCATGATGCTGATGCCCAGTCATGGCTGTAATGCTATTGTCCAGAATCATAATTGTGGCTGTGCCTTTGTTATATACGGTATCGATTAAGCCGGTAATGCCAGAATGCAAGAAAGTAGAATCGCCAATTACGGCTACTAGATTCTCAGCTTGGTCAGGACGGGCTTTTTCCATGCCTAAGGCCACTGGGATACTTGCTCCCATACAAATTGTGGTGTCCAGGCTTTCTAGTGGCGCCAAGGAACCTAACGTATAGCAACCGATATCGCCCGTAACAAGCTTGCGATTATTCTTCAGGGCGTAGAAAGCACCGCGATGCGGGCAGCCTGGGCAGAGCACTGGCGGGCGAATTGGCGCTGCCACCGGTGCCTTGGCAGTAGAGTCGATTCCCAGTACGGCCTTACGCAGCAGGCTGGGGCTGTATTCGCCTAGGCGGGTCAATTCAGCTTTGCCACCATGCACGGTGATGCCAGCGGCCCGGATTTGATCTTCCATGAAAGGCTCCAGCTCTTCAATCACCCACAGTTGCTCTACTTCAGCAGCGAAGCTGGCAATCTTCTTTAGGGGCAGTGGGTTAGTGAAGCCTAGCTTAAGGATTGAGGCCTCGGGTAATGCTTCCTTAACATACTCATAGACAATGCCACTGGTGACGACGCCAATTTTCTTCTCATTCCACTCAATCTGGTTGAGCTCGGTCTGTTCGCTAAACTCAGCCATCTCCAGCAGGCGTTGCTCTTTAACTCCGGTGCGGGCCTTGGCGTTGGCGGGCACTGCCACATATTTGCGGGCATCCTTCTTATACTCTTTTAATGTTCTTTCCTGTGGTTCGCCTAGTTCAACCAGTGTTTTGGAGTGCGAAACACGTGTGGTGGTGCGCAGCATAACCGGCACATCAAAGCGTTCGCTAATTGCCAGCGCCTGCCCCACCATGTCCTTCGCTTCCTGGCTGTTAGTTGGCTCCAGCAAGCCAATTTTGGCAAAGCGCGCATAGATCCGGTTGTCCTGCTCGTTTTGGGAACTATGCATGCCGGGGTCATCGGCGGAAATTAGCACAAGGCCACCATTAACGCCGGTATAGGTAAAAGTGAACAGGGGGTCGGCAGCCACGTTGACACCGACATGTTTCATGGCAACTAGGGCGCGAGCCCCCGCGATAGAAGCGCCGATTGCCACCTCAAGAGCTACTTTCTCATTCGGCGACCACTGGGCGCGAATCTCTTTGTAGTTGGCGATGTTCTCTAGAATCTCGGTGCTCGGCGTACCGGGGTAGGCTGATGCGACTGATACGCCATACTCGTATGCACCGCGGGCAATCGCTTCGTTGCCCGTCAATAGAGCTTTGGTCATGCTCATCCTCCATTCTTTTTCTTCACTGTTATCGTAGCAGTTTCGTTACGTCAGAAAAGACAACCCTTATCATAAGAGTTATACTTATGTAGGTCTAATTCCTGCCTGTTAGGAAAGATTCTGTTACCGGATTCACAACAACATGCCCAGCAAAAACGCCAAAGAGCTAGAAATGAGGCCCCAGAGTTTGCCCAGTGTGATACACTACTTATTATTGGTAGTTACGTATTTCCAGAAGGGCTTGCCGCGCGTTAAAAGGGGTAGGCGGGGATAACTTATAACAGGAATGTCCTGATTTAATTAGGGAAAATGGGGTGGGTAAGGTGACCGAATGGTTGCTGCGCCGATTCGTGAAGAATTACAGCTGTGTCGGGGATGCTGCAGTGCGAACAGCCTATGGGACTTTTGCTGGCTGGGTGGGCATTACCTGCAATCTTTTACTGGTGGCCGGCAAATTGGTCGTGGGTTTCCTTTCCGGAAGCGTTGCTATTGTTGCCGACGGATTGAACAATCTCTCGGACGCAGCCAGCTCCATCGTCGCCTTGGTGGGATTTAGAATCGCCGCTAGAAAAGCCGATAAAGAGCATCCCTTTGGGCATGGGAGATATGAATATATATCGGGTTTAGTTGTTGCGATTATGGTGCTGCTGATCGGCATTGAACTTGGTAGAAGCAGTGTCGGGAAGATTGTCCGCCCAACACCTATTGACTTCGGTTTTTGGGGCTATGTAGTGCTGCTAGCCTCGGTATCGCTAAAGGTATGGATGACTGCTTTCAACCGTAACGTTGGCCGACGCATAAACTCAACAACGTTGCTAGCAACAAGTATTGATAGCCGCAATGATGTGATCGCCACATCGGCCGTGTTTTTAGCTATGATTACTTCCACCTGGTCGGGCTTCAATCTAGACGGCTGGATGGGCCTAGGGGTGGCTGGCTTTATTGTCTACAGCGGCATCGGTCTGATTAAAGATACTCTGAACCCACTTGTGGGCGAGGCACCGCCAGCGGAGCTTGTAGAATACATAAGCGTGAAAATCGCTGCTTATGAGGGTGTGCTGGGGACCCATGATCTGATTGTGCATGATTATGGGCCCGACCGCCGTTTTGCTAGTGCCCATGTGGAGATGTCCAGCGGCCAAGATGCGATGATTTCGCACAGTATCATTGATACGATTGAACGAGATTTCTTGGAGAATGACAACATTCGTCTGATCATTCATTATGACCCCGTAGTCACTGATGAGCGGACGGAGAGCATCCGTGCCTGGGTGGAGCAGCAGGTGAAAACGATAGACGCGGACTTGGCCATCCACGATCTGCGCTTGGTGGAAGGCCAGAATCATGTCAACTACATCTTCGATGTCGTGGCGCCACCCGAGCTTGAGATGCCTGAAGCAGAACTGCGTCAGCGAATTCAAGATGTAGTGCAGCAGGGCCGGGATTCCATTCATGTCATTGTCAATATTGATTCCGGCTATGGCACTTCGCTGCAATGAGCGAACTGCAAAGGCGAGTAAAGGTTTTCTCCCTTGCGTAAATCAGTGGTAGGCGTATAATAAGCTTATACAATTGGGGGCGTAACTCAGTGGGAGAGTGTCACGTTCGCAACGTGAAAGTCGAGGGTTCGAATCCCTTCGCCTCCACCAAAACAGCACAAGAAGCGGTTTTTTTCACTCATCAAGGAGCAGAAAAGAACCGCTTTTTTATGCCCCTTGGTTACTGAGGAGGGCAGGTGTGCTTCCCTTGCTTGGTAAAAACAATACGCCAGCTAGAACGGCAAGAATAATGCCTAAGGTAGCACCAATTCTTTTCATCTTTGCCACCTCCCTGCATTATTTCTCACAATTAAGACGCGCATCTTCTTGTTTAGTTGCATTTTTCCTTCCAGTAGCACATGCCTATAGGGGCGGAAGTACCAAAAACATGATATTATTGAACAGGATGCGAGGGTTACCCGGGTAGTGCGCAGGACTGCTTTAACCATGTAGTGTTCGTAGGTATTAGCCACGGGAGAATTGTTGGCCTGCATCATAGGGCGCGGGCAATCGAGTTGAGTTGATGATTGTTAGGGGGAGTATCATGGAGCTGTTCATTGAAGTGGTTCCTGCAGAAGGCGTAATGCATGTCAGGGTTAAGTATCTCAAAGACGAGGTTCTGACCAACCACTTTTATCTTAACCGTGATGCCGAAATCAGCTACTTCTCTTGCGATGGTCAGGAAACACCGCACGAGAGCAGCAACGAAGAACACCCGATGTTTAGCGGTTACACGGCCCAAAAGGTGTTGGCGCCCAATTTAAGGGATTGTCTGGAGTTAGCGTACTCCTTAAGGTTGTCAGGTGAGACAGGCTGCTGCCCCTATGTCAGAGAAAAAATAGCGCCCGAGTTTACGTTTATTCGCTGGGAAACGTTCTGCTACCCCATGTTTTTCGAGGACTGGGATTCATACAGAAACACTGCCTTCACTGCTTGTAACATTCAGCTCATTGTCCCAAAGGAATATGACGTCGTTGCCTCAAAGAAGGAAAGGGATACTGCTATAGGTGATTCCAAGAAGGTGGTTACTTACTCCCACCAAGATAAAGGTAGCAACGTGTTTGATTGCTCCGTCGCTTCGTATAAGAAGGTTAAATTCTCCTTTGGCTCTGTTTGCTTTTTAAGCGATCTTGGCGCTGAGAAAGTGCAAATGGTCAATGACACTATGCTGAAAGCAATCAGTTACATGAACGAGCATTTTGGCGTTAGGCACATTGAGCCAAACCTAGTCTTTGCCGCGATCCCCGATGGGTATGGTTCTTTCGTCTGCCCCCATAACAATGTTGTTTTTGTAGAAGAGGCGACGTTCAGCCGCGCAGAAAACCTAAGGGCAATTGTCCATGAGTATATTCATCTGGGTTGGAACCCTAAGGTCGCCGATTCCGTGCAACGGGCGCGCTTCTTTGACGAAGCGTTCACTTCCTATTTTGAAGTGCGGGTCATGGCGGCCCTTTTTGGTGGCGAATCGTTTTCAGCAGAAAGCAAAGCGGAGCATGCAATAGATGCAATTAGGCGGGGCGAGTATAAGCTAGTTCCGATCGCGGAATATGGCCTGCATGGATATGGTGGGTTAAGTTATACCATTGGCGCTCTGTGTTTGCATGAACTATGCCTATTGCTTGGGGAACCGGTGTTTGACAACGTAACCAAGGCCTTTCTCGAAAAGTACAAGGATGTTCCTGTGGATTTTGACCTCTTTTGCAGGGAATACATCGGTCTAAGCGGTAAAGATAATAGAAGGAAGTTGTCGCGTTTTTTTGATGACTGGATATATACATGCTCGGGAATCTCGGAGTATATTAACGCAGAATAGCGGCATAAAAACCTCTGCTAACTTGATTATCAAGCGGGGAAATATTTCTAAAGTAACGGGAGCGGGGACAGCGCCACGAGGGTGACGATACCCCTGCCCCCCGTCACCCTGATGAAAGGAGCGGTAGATGCATGGCAAAGAACAAAATGAACTGGATCCTTGTTGTTCTAGCGCTAAGCCTTATCCTGGTAGGTTGTCATGAAAGAGATGTGCGTTTGGAGCAGTTAACTGATCAAGAAAAAGTCATGTTTGAGTACTTACAGGAGAACCATAGTGCTATACATCTGGAAGATGAAGATGCATTTGCAGATCTAGCCATTCTAGATGCGGACATAAAAGATAAGGAGATATTCCTCACTGGAGAGCTGCATGGGGTAAAGGCTAATGAAGAGCTACATATGAAATTTCTTAAGTATTTTAAGGATAGGACGGATTTCCGTTACTATTTAAGTGAATCCAGCTATAGCTTTTGTCATTTTATCAACAGATACTTAGAAACAGGAGACACGAAGATCCTAGAGGAACTGTATAAGTCGGCAAAGGGAACCTTCGCCTGGACTAAGGAAGGCTACAATTTCTGGAAGCTACTACGTAAATATAACAATTCCTTGTCCGATGACAGGAAAATTCGGATTATAGGTGTGGATATCGAGCATCAAGTTGACACGGCGTATAAGTATTTGCTGGATGTTCTGCCAAGTAACGAGCCGCCGAAGGAAATTAGCGAGAAAATAAACGGGCTAAGGGGTGCATTGAATGACATCGAAGATGATGTTGTTTTATGCCGCGCCCAAGAATTGCTGAAGGATATGGAGGAAAAGGAGAGTTTGTATCGGAAATACCTGGGAGATGATTTCATTGGTTTTAAGCTTGTAAACTTGAACATCCTTAATGTTCATGAAGCAAACTCAAAGAAAGCGGTCAGGTATATTGGAATAATACCAGAGATAGAATGATATACGAAAATTTTAGGTTACTGCAAAGTGAGTTACCCCCAGGTAAATATTATGGCCAATGGGGCCGTGAGCATGTTTTTCAAAGTGAAGAAGGCAATGCAATGTGGTTTGGTGCCTATTTAAACAGCGATGAGTCTCAATTTAAAGACAAGGTGCTAAGCATCGTTTATCTTTATGACAACTGCCAGGCAATGGGGAGGGGGGACTACCGGGTCAGGCCGCTTAGCACAGTTTCTAACCCGATTAAGAAAATGAACGATTTAATCGGGAGTGATCTTAACATGTACAGACTAATAGGGGCACCTTCCTCCTTGTCAAGCCCCAGAATATATTATATCGGTGCAGCTGAGAAGACAGTAGCAGATTTTTATCAGTATATCGTCTGCATAAAAGACTCAAAAGCAACAGAGCCATTAAATGATGAATATGACTAGAGGGTGGCACCGTTTCGCAATAAGCATGAGCTACTATCGCGGGCGGGCAGGGAACTACCGCGCCTACGAATTCTAGCAGAAGTACAATGGCAGCCCGGCGATGGGTGGAAAAGCAGCTTCTTGAGAGGCAGGCTGTCCAGTTCTTACTGGGGAAGTGGGGGAGAAGGTATGATAGTGAGTGCTAGCCGTCGGACAGACATCCCGGCCTTTTATAGCCCATGGCTGCTTAATCGCATTAGGGCCGGTTACTGTACAGTGTACAATCCCTTTAACCGCAAACAGGTTACTAGGGTTTCTTTACTGCCGGAGGATGTTACTGTTATGGTGTTCTGGACGAAAAACCCCGCCCCCCTACTACCCTTTCTGGAAGAAATAAAGGGGCGAGGGCTACGCTTCTACTTTCAATATACTCTAAATGCATACCCGCAGGCATTGGAGCCCCGCCTGCCCAGCTGGGAGCAGAACGTAGCGTCCTTTCAGCAGCTAGCTGGCCTGATCGGACCCTCCCGGGTAATCTGGCGCTACGACCCCATTGTCATCAGTACGGTTACCGATTACGCTTTCCATCTTCATAATTTCGATTCCTTGGCCCAACGCTTGCAGGGATGCACGCAGCGGGTTGTTATCAGCATTGTTGACGCCTACCGCAAGGCGGTCAGCAATTTTCGCCTTTTGGCGCAGCAAGGTATCACGGTACAGACCCGTTTGTGCCTTGAACCCCTGGCCAAGCTGATAACTGCTATGGCAGAGATCGCGGCGGCTCATGGGATGGAGATATACAGTTGTGCCGAGGCAATTGATCTAAGCCCCTATGGCGTGCACGCAGGCAAGTGCATCGATGCTCAATATATCCGGCAGGTTTTTGGAGTTACTGTAGACGACAGCAAAGATAAGAACCAGAGACAACAGTGTGGCTGCGTTGTAAGCAAGGATATCGGCATATATGACACCTGTTTGCATGGGTGCACCTATTGTTACGCCGGCACTAGGCAAGGAGGTAGCAAGAACCGGCAGCAACATAGCCCCGATTCTCCATCGCTGCTGGGGGGGTAGCGGGAAAAGGAA
>CALNBW010000382.1 GCA_937874815.1 uncultured Bacillota bacterium
AAGGGCACCGCCAACACAGCCGCCCGTGCAGGCTTGGCATTCCAGAAAACGAATGTCATTCAACCTGCCCATTTCCAGTTCCTCTAGGAGTGAAATGACATTATGAATGCCATCGACAGCTAGGTGGTTGTCAATGGCGAGGGCGACGTTTTCGCCACCAGCTCTCCCCCAGCCTAGCCCATGACCGCTAGCCTGGAAGACAGCTTTTCTGGCATCAGGAGCCGGTAACAACCTTAAGATATGGCCGTAAATCTGGGAAATAGCGATGGCCCCTGTAAGGCTAGACTGAGGTAGTGCCTCTGGTTGGTGAATAGCGGTCACCTTTGCGGCACAGGGAGTGATAAACCAGACGCCGATTGCTTCACTGGGCAAGCCAGTTTCGCGCATGGCCTGCTGCCGGGCTAGGAAACCGGCTACTTCCATGGGGGATTCCACTTTGATCAGATTAGGAATCAACTCAGGAAAACGCACCTGAATTAGTCGGACTACGGCCGGGCAGCTAGCCGAGATCCGCGGGCCTGGGCCTTGCTGTTGCACATACTCGCGCATGGCCTGTGACACTAAATCAGCGGCTAGCGGCACTTCAAAGACGTCGTCAAAACCAAGAGTTAACAGAGCATCCAAGACTCCGCCGGGCTCCACCAAATTGCCAAACTGTCCAAACAAGGCTGGGGCTGGCAGCGCTACATTATATGCAAAGTCTAGGCAGCGTAATAACGAATCGGTATGCACTATTTTGGCATGATTAGGGCAAGCGAGGATACACGCGCCACAGTCTATACAACGGTCTTGGAGAATATGGGCCTGGCCATCCCGTATTCTGATGGCCTCAGTCGGACAGTGCTTAATACAATTTGTGCAGCCTTTACACTTGTTCGGGTCGAGACGGACTGAATGAAAATAAGGCTTCATAGGTGAACCCCCTATCAGAGGTTGATCTTGATTACGATACGGGTACCTTCCCCTACCCTTGTTTCTACCTGCATCTCATCAGCACATTTCTGCATATTGGGCAACCCCATACCGGCACCAAACCCCATCTGTCGCACACTTTCAGGGGCGGTAGAATAACCTATTTGCATTGCTAGCGCCACATCGCTGATGCCCGGGCCGACGTCTTCGGCCACAACCTGCACCAAATCTGGCCAGATGGTCAGGATGATCTCCCCATGCTTGGCGTGAATAGCGATATTCATTTCTGCCTCGTAAGATGAAATAGCTACCCGCCTAATCAGACTGGGCTCCATGCCAATCTGCTGGAGGGCCCGCTTAATCTTGCTGGAGGCTTCACCAGCTTGCACAAAGTCGTTACCCTTGATCGGAAATCGCAATTCTAGTAATGGGCCCACAGCCACTGGCTCCGCCCCCTTATGCTTCTAACCCGGCCTGCTTGAGTAGGGCACAGGTCTCAGTCAAACAATGGTTGGTTAATAATACGGGCAAATCTAGTTCCTTAGCTAAACGAATAGCCTCCGAACGGGGGCACCGACCTTTGACAAAAATTATAGCCTTGACATCGATCATCTCAGCTGTCCGCACTACTTGCAGGTTGGTTAGTCCTGTCAGCAAGACCGCATTATCGCCACACGGGGTAGATAACACATTGCTCATGATGTCGGAACCTAGGGCCTGACTAACTTCGGTATCCAGTCGTAAATGACCACCCAGTATTTCGGCATCCAAAAGCCTAGCAATATCCCTCAGTCGCAAAAAACCACCCTCTTCTACTTGATTGGGTATGTCCTATTTAAGCAGGGCCTGCAAATCATCAACAAACTTCTGATATAGCTGGGAGAACTCAATCAAACCGCTTTCGCTGACAAAGCGGCTTTGGTCATTACCAGTTTCAATGAACTGTCGGGTAGCATCTACTACACTGCTTAATTTCTTGGAGGCAGCAAGCAGGTTGCTGTGTAGATCAGCCAGTTCGGGTGCAGGCTGGGTAGCTGTCAGCGTGGCTTGCGCTGTCTGTAATGCTGACTGCATTTTGATGACCTGGTTTCGGTCTAAGTCCTGTGCGCCTAGTAAATCAGAAAAAGCTTTTTCTATTTCGGCAACTGCAGGCTGCACCGTGGGAAAATAGGCCCCTGCTGCTCCCTTAAGCTCGCCTTTGCTAGCCGGCCAGGAGACCTCTTTGGTAAAGGCATCGATCTGCATTGATTTGAACATTTGCGCCAGGGCGTCGGCGGCCGCCTTATCAGCGAAAATACCGGCATAGACACGGTAGAGCTGCCCATCATAATGATAAGTGGCTGCATTACCCTGTTCCTTAAGGTCTTTAGTCAAAGCGTTGGCGCTGGATTCAGTGCCAAGGGCCCCTACTTGCGTAAGGTAAAATTTTGCTGCTGGTAGATCGACTTGCGCTGTCGCGCCTACTGGGGGTTTCTCTTCATCTGTAGGCTTATTAGGGGTGGTAGGGTCCGGTTGCTTATCTACCACAGGATCTGGATGTTTGGGGTCGGCAGGGGCCCATAAATAGCCCTGCAGGAGCAGTGTATTGATCATCCAGCCGCATAATATGGCCGCAGCAGCGATTAAAGCTAGGACCCCTAGCCGCCGCCACGGAATAGATTTCTTACGGGACCGTTTGCGTGAACTCATTTTGCATCTACCTCCATCTTGTCCTAGCTAATTTCGCGATTGACTAGTGGAATCCCTGCAGTTAATTAGCCAGTAGGATTGCACGTTAATGTGGTAATTGTTGCCTAAAAGCAGGACAGGGGCATCCTGCTGCAACAAGTGCAAGGATGCCCCTCACTATACAAGGCCATGGTCATACTAGA
Organism: uncultured Bacillota bacterium; assembly: GCA_937874815.1. Taxonomy (GTDB): domain Bacteria; phylum Bacillota; class UBA994; order UBA5500; family UBA5500; genus UBA5500. The sequence continues at coordinate 2,784 of CALNBW010000382.1, forward strand.
GCGCGTGTGGCCAACTACTGGGCGAGAACCTGCTTCAGGTGTTCGCGCGCTTCCGACACGGTATAAAGCGAGCCGGCCACGAGCAATATCTCGTCGTCTACTAGCTCGGCCAAGGCTTGATCTATGGCCTGAGCCACGCTAGGTGCAGTCTGGGCAGGGACTTGGTGCACTGCTGCGTCACGCAGTAGTAGCTCAGGGTCCGTGGCCCTGCTATAGCTGGGGGCAGCGAAAATCACGCGCGAGGCCTGGGGTAGCAAATGCGCTAGCATTTCCGCCCGCTCCTTATCCTGCAGAATCCCTAGCACCATAGAGAATTTTTTGCCTGGGAAATATTCTAGTAGAGCTTGTCGCAGTGCCAGTGTGCCATGAGGATTATGGGCCCCGTCTACAAGAACTAAGGGCTGCTTGCTCATTATCTCTAGGCGGCCCGGCCAGCGCGTAGCGGCTAAGCCCGCCCGGCAAGCGGCTTCGTCGATTCTGTGGCCCTGTTGCCGCAGTTGGCTAATCACAGCTAAGGCCGTGGCCGCATTCTGGCATTGATGGGCACCCATCAGTTGAATGCGCACATCCTTCAGTTCGCACTGCTGGTCGCGATAATCAAAGCTCTGTTCTTCCAACGTAAAGTGATTGCGAGTATAGGTGAATTCATGCCCCAGACAACACAGTGGAGCTTTCAGATTATTGGCGGTAGCTTGGATAACCGCCAAAGCTTCTTCATCCTTAACGGCTGTGACCACGGGAATATCCGGTTTGATAATGCCAGCCTTTTCGGCAGCAATCTGCGCTAGCGTATCACCTAGCACTTCCGTATGGTCGCGCCCAATATTGGTGATCACGCTCACCACCGGCATAACCACGTTGGTGGCATCTAGGCGCCCCCCTAGGCCTACTTCCCAGACTACAAAATCAAGGGCCAACTCCTGATAATATGCTAGAGCTAGCAGCGTCGTTACCTCAAACTGAGTGATCGGGCCTATATTTGACTCACTGACAGCATCTAGCTGAGGCTGTAGCCTTTCTACCAACGACACTAGCGCCTCAGTGTCAATATCCTTACCGCCGGCACCAATACGATTAGTAAAGGCCTCCAGATAAGGCGAGGTATACATCCCTACCCGATAGCCCGCCGCCTGTAACACATTATGTACTAAAGCGGTCGTAGAGCCCTTACCATTAGTACCAGCAATATGTATAAAGCGCTGACTAGCTTCTGGGTGCCCCATTTTCTCCAGCATCCATTGCATACGTTCTAAACCGGGGCGGCTACCAAACCTACCAAACGATGATATATATGCAAGCGCTGACTGGTAATCCATGACGATCCCTCCCATTGCAATGCTAGCCCACCGGCATAGCTTATCCATTATAGGCTGAGCCCAATAAAAAAGGGAAGCAGACACCTGCTTCCCTAGACAAGGCTAGCTCTATACGGGATAACCGCCCTGTTTGGCTTTCTCGGCTAGCTCGAAATCGATGTTGTACTTGCGTGACTCGCGCTCTTTTAGATACTTGAGAGCTACCTGCTGGAAGAGAGCATAAGACGATATGTCCTCTTCTTTCTCCATATAGAGAGCGACTTCTTTTCTGGCAGCCTCGAGTTCGGGCTCTAAGACATCTGCCGGACGCACTGTGATGACTTCAGCGTCGTTGCCGATGATGCGGCGACGGAAGGCCTCATCGATGTGCCCCGGTGCCCGCCCATAGTGGCCCATAAGGTAGTTCTTGACCTCATTCGAAACCATCTTGTAGCGCTCACCAGCAATAATGTTCATGAAAGACTGGGAGCCTACCATCTGGCTGAAAGGCGTTACTAGCGGAGGATAACCTAAGTCTTCGCGCACCCGGGGAACCTCGTTTAACACCTCCGGCAAACGGTCAATCTGATCGCCGAGCTGGGAGATGAAGTTAGAGATCATGCCACCAGGCATTTGATAGCGAAGCACGTTAGTGTTCACCTGGTAGATGGATGTATTCTTTGATTGAGGATACTTGTCCTTGATTGCGGTCATCTTCTCCGAAATTTTACTGATCAAATCGAGGTCCAAACCAGTATCGTAAGGAGTGCCTTGTAGCACGGCAACCATTGGCTCCACAGCTGGCTGAGAGGTGCCAAGTGCTAGCGGAGACAGGGCGCAGTCAACAACATCAACTCCGGCCTCAATGGCCTTCAGTAGCGTCATGCTAGCCATACCAGTTGTATAGTGGGTATGCAGCTGAATCGGCACATCCACAAATTCCTTCAGACGTTTGACCAGTTCAAAGGCCTCATATGGTGCCAAAATACCCGCCATGTCTTTAATACAAAGCGAGTCAATACCTACTTCTAGAAGCTCTTTGGTGAAGGACACATAAGTGTCTAGATTATGCACGGGGCTAATACTATATACCACTGTGCCTTGTACATGGCCGCCAGCTTCTTTTACAGTACGCATGGCTAATTCCATATTGCGAATGTCGTTAAGGCCATCAAACACACGTACAATGTCCATACCATTATCAATTGTACGTTTTAAGAACTCAACTACTACGTCGTCTGCATAATGGCGGTAACCAACAAGGTTCTGGCCGCGCAGCAGCATCTGCAACTTGGTGTTCGGCATGTACTTACGTATCAGCTGTAAGCGATTCCAGGGATCTTCGTTTAGGTAGCGCAGACAGGTGTCAAAAGTTGCTCCACCCCACATTTCGACTGATGCAAAACCAACCTGGTCGAGCATCTCTAAGACCGGGAACATGTCTTCCGTCTTCATGCGGGTAGCCCATAGTGACTGATGCCCATCTCGCAAGGTCGTGTCCATTATCCCTACTTTGTTCTGTGCCAAGCTCTTTCACCTCTCGCTTTTTGTACAACTCTAGTACCCCAAAGGGTCCAGGCTGTCAACCTTCGTGAAGTTACAATGCAAATCAGCTACTTCTGCACCCTACCCCACAAAGACTCTGTTAGGTACATTGTATACAGAATATATTGGAGGATGCAAGTGCAAACAGCCTATATATGATGCAAACGCATATCTTAACACTACTGTAAGCTTCCTGGGCTGAATTCCTCCATCCCGGGGGGCCCCGGTTCCGGACCGAGCGCCGCTTCAATCAAGCGCCATAGCTCTGGCACCCCCTGCTTGGTTTCAGCGGAAAAGAGAACCAAATCTTGCGCGGCCAAACCAGGCAGACCGGCCAGTGCAGCGCGACGGTGCTGCTCAACTACTGAGCGCTTCAGTTTGTCGAGTTTGTTGGCTACAACTAACCTGGGCACGGATAAATCCTGCAAATAGACGAACATAGCCTGATCCAGAGCAGTTGGGGGGTGGCGCAAGTCAATCACCTGCAGGACCAACCGCAGCTCCTGCCTCCGCTCCAAATAGTCAGCTACCATTCTGCTAAACCTGGTTCGGTCAACCTTGGATGCTTTAGCATAACCATAACCGGGTAAATCAACTAGATAGAAACTTTCATTCACCAAGTAAAAGTTCGCGGTTTGAGTTTTACCGGGCTGGCCGCTAGTGCGAGCTAGGGCCCGGCGGCTGAGCAAAGAGTTTGTTAGTGATGATTTCCCCACATTGGAGCGCCCCACTAGGGCTATTTCTGGTAACCCAGCCGTAGGATACTGATCGGCTCTTACCCCACTCTGGGCATATGTTGCCGAATTGATCTTCACGTCTCTTCACCTACTAATGCGGTCGCTAAGACCTGGTCCATATGGTCTGCAAAGACAAAAGTCAGTTGTCGGCGCACATTGCGCGGTAACTCATCCAGGTCTCGCCGATTATCCGTAGGCAGAATAACAGTCTTGATACCTGCTCGATGGGCCGCCAGCGCTTTTTCCTTGAGGCCGCCAATAGGTAATACCCTGCCGCGCAGGGTAACTTCACCGGTCATAGCCACATCCCGCCGTACGGGCCGGGAAGCTAAAGCCGATGCCAAAGCCGTGGCCATGGTGATACCCGCTGAGGGGCCATCTTTCGGGATCGCCCCCTCCGGCACATGGATGTGCACGTCCCGCGTCAGGTAAAAATCGGCATCGACGCCTAGGTCTACCGCCCGCGAACGCACATAACTGCTCGCCGCTTGGGCCGACTCCCGCATAACATCGCCGAGCTTACCCGTCAGTATAAGATTGCCCTTGCCAGGCATGACAGTAACCTCAACGGGAGCTGTGTCACCACCGACTTCCGTCCAGACCAAAGCGGTGGCAACACCCACCTGATCCCGCTGCTCCGCCAGATTATAACGAAAGCGTTCTGCCCCCAGATAGGCGGGCAGGTTCTGCACTGTTACCTTAGCAGTAGCATCGGCCTGCACTACCACCTCTTTCGCTACTTTGCGGCAGACGGCAGCTATTTCCCGCTCAAGTTGGCGCACGCCTGCTTCCCGGGTATATTCGCGGATGATCTTACGCACGCCCCCTTCACTCATCTGCAGCTGGTCGTGCTTCAACCCATGCATAGCTATCTGCTTCGGCAACAGGTGACGCCGGGCAATCTGCCATTTTTCTTCCTCTGTATAGCTGGTGATATCTAGTAGTTCCATGCGGTCAAGAAGCGGCCTAGGAATAGAGTGCACTGTATTTGCTGTCGTAATGAATAATACGGACGACAGATCAAAAGGCACCTCTAAATAATGGTCAACAAAGGCGGCATTCTGTTCTGGATCGAGGACCTCCAACAGAGCAGCAGAAGGATCGCCGCGAAAATCGGTGCTCATCTTATCAATTTCATCTAGCAGAAAGACTGGGTTGCGCGTGCCCACCTGTCGCATGGCCTGGATGATCCTACCGGGCATAGCCCCGACATAAGTGCGCCGATGGCCACGTATTTCCGCCTCATCGCGCACCCCACCCAAAGAAATACGGGCAAACTTACGGTCGAGGGCTCGGGCTACTGAACGCGCTAGGGAGGTCTTACCCACTCCCGGGGGCCCCACCAGGCAGATGATGGGACCTTTGACCTGGGTGGCCAGTTGGCGCACGGCTAAAAACTCCACGATGCGCTGTTTGACCTTGCCCAAACCGTAATGATCCTCATCTAGTATTCTTTCAGCTAACTCCACATCTAAACGATCCGTTGAAGCCTTACTCCAGGGCATGGCCAGCAACCAGTCCAGATAATTGCGAACTACGACGCCTTCCGCCACTCCCGGGGGAATCCGCTCCAGACGTTTAATTTCCTTTTCTGCCTGCTCGCGCACCCGTTCTGGCAATGCCAGTTCCGCTAGTTTTTCGCGCAACTCGTTTGCTTCACTAGCCCGCTCATCCTGTTGCCCCAGTTCTTTCTGAATTGCCTTCATCTGTTCCCGCAAGTAATATTCCTTTTGGTTGCGCTCCATCTGTTTGCGCACTCGCAGTACGATTTTGCGTTCTAGTTCTAACACTTCCAACTCGCGGGTAACAAGGCCATACATTTTCTCCAGGCGGGCCACCGGGTCAACGTTTTCCAAGATAGCCTGCTTATCGCCCGTATCTAAAGCAAAATGGGAGATGATTACGTCTGCCAGGCGACCTGGTTCTTCAATGCCAGATATAGCTTCTATAGTTTCAGGGGCTATTTTCTTAGAAAGTTTAGCGTACTGCTCAAAGGCCTGTACCAAAGTACGCATCAGCGCCGCTTCCTGAGCACTTCTAGTGGACTCGGGTTCAGCAATGGGCAGAACCTTCACCCGATAATAACCGTGAACATCTTCGTAGGATTGGATGCTGGCCCTAGCCAGTCCTTCCACCAAAACCCTAACAGTTCCACCCGGCAGTTTGATCAGCTGTTTTACGTGGGCAATTGTGCCCATCTGATAGATGCCATCCGGTGTCGGCTCTTCCTGTTGTACGTCCTTTTGAGCAGCGAGCATGATTTGCCCTTGATCAAGCATAGCCTGTTCCAAGGCCGCTATCGACTTGTCTCTACCCACATCTAGGTTAAGAACTGTGTAGGGAAAAATCACGTAGCCCCTTAGAGGTAATAAGGGAAAGGTTTGCACTTCTGATGCCTTCATCTATGCTTACACCCCCATCAGCAGCAGACTATGAAGCAAGAATTAACGACGCCTAGCAGTGCCAAGGCTCTGTGCGGGCGTCTAAACTGTACTATTCTCTTCACCAGTAGCTTTTTCCTGCTTGTAGACGCAACCCCAGTGCTAGCCGCAATGCAAATAGCAGGGCCGAGGGGCGACCCTGCTGACAAACCTAACGCGCATGTATAAGGCTGCCAGTGCAACAGCCCGTTAGCTGACAGCCATTTCAGAACGCAACAGCACCTGCTGCAGCGCTTCTTCTAGATTACCGATAGGAATAACCTCGATGGGGAGTTGGCGGAAAATCTCTTGATAATTATCCTTAGGCACCAACACTTTGCAGGCACCGGCCTGGATAGCTGCTTCCACTTTCGCCACTACGCCGCCCACTGGTTTGATTATCCCCCGTATGGAGATTTCGCCTGTCATTGCCACTTTGTTATCAACGGGAATTTTGGTAAGAGCGGAGTAGATGGCGACAGCCATGGTCAGCCCTGCGGAAGGCCCATCGACCGGTCTCCCCCCCGGGAAGTTAACATGGATATCAAAATCATCTCGGGAGAAATCTAGCACTTGGCGTAAGGTGGTGAGCACATTCTGCACTGACTCTTTAGCCATGCTCTGGCGCCTGATAACATGATGGGAGTTGCCAATCTCCTCCTCATCAGCGATCCCCGTCACAATAATGTGGCCCTGTTTCGGCTGCGTCGGGATAGCGGTGACTTCTATTTCCAGCAGGGCTCCCACATTAGGGCCGATGACCGCCAAGCCATTGGCAAAGCCAATTTGCGGCTCTGCTGGTATCTTCTGCTCGTAACGGGGAGAATATTGGCTGCTATTAACTACCCATTCCACATCCTCAACCGAAACATAACGCCGCCCAGCCTCGGCTGCAATACCAGCTGCTATCTGCAAAATGTTGACAGCTTCTCGGCCGTTCCCCGCATATCGGCGAACAACGGCTTCGGCACTCTCCGGCAAGCTGATGCCTATCTTACGGGCAGCGTTTTGGGCGATCTGACCGACCTCATGGGCTAACAAAGGCCGAAAGAATATTTCCATACAGCGAGAACGAATTGCTGGAGAGATTTCTTCCGGTAAACGGGTGGTGGCCCCGACCAACCTAAAGTCGGCTGGTAGCCCTTGCTGAAAGATGTCATGTATATGCTGGGGTATATTAGTGTCTTCTGAACTATAATAGGCACTCTCTAAGAAGACCTTACGATCCTCTAAAACCTTCAACAATTTGTTCATCTGTACCGTATGTAGCTCGCCAATCTCATCAATAAAAAGTATCCCCCCGTGCGCCTTCGTCACTGCCCCTGGCTTCGGCTGAGGAATACCGGCTATCCCCATGGCCCCTGCGCCTTGATAAATAGGATCATGTACTGACCCGATAATAGGGTCAGCAAT